>NZ_JAAGPO010000056.1:0-57114 GCF_017104825.1 Burkholderia sp. Ac-20345
TACGCGGCCGCGCAGCGATACGTCGTCGGCGACGATGACCGTCTCGACCGGAATGCCTTCGGCGCGCGCGAGTTCGGCGGCGAGCCCGAAATTGAGCCGGTCGCCGGTGTAGTTCTTCACGATCAGCAATGCGCCGTTCGGGCCGGCGCTTGCGCGGATCGCGGCGAGCACGGCGTCGGTGGACGGCGACGTGAACACTTCGCCGCAGACGGCCGCGCTCAGCATCCCTTCGCCGACATAGCCGCCGTGCGCGGGTTCGTGGCCGCTGCCGCCGCCGGAGAGGACGGCGACGGGGCGCTGCGCCGGCTCGGGCAGCGGCTGGCGGACGAGCACGTGCTCGTCGCCTAGGATCGCGACATGCGGCGACTGCCGCGCGATGCCTTCCAGCATTTCTCGCACGACATCGGACGGGCGGTTGACAAGCTTTTTCATGGCGACGGGTTCCGGACGGGTGAACGAGGCTCGGCCGGGCCCGCACGGGCGCCGGACGGCCTTGCGTGTTGCGGAGGATCGTGCGGGCGCGCTGTCGCCGGGTACAGGCGGCCGTATGACGGACGACCGGATGCGGGAGGGGGACGAGGCGCACGCTTCGCGCCAAGATACATCAGGTTCGGACGTTGCGGCGCGGAACGCGGCGCGATCACGCCGGAGCAAGGCGGCGCGCTCCCATACGCGGCTACTTCATCGCCGCAATTTCCTTCGCGCGGATCAGCCGCGCGCGCAGCACGTTACGGCTGATGCCGAGCAGCCGCGCGGCCTGGATCTGGTTGCGGTGGCTGAATTCGAACGCGACACGCATCACGGTGTCCTCGATGCGTTCGAACAGGTTGCCGTGATCCTCGTCGAACAGGTCGCGCAGCGCGCGTTCGAGCGCGGCCTGCGCGCCGGCGGCCGGGTCGGGGTCGTGCCCTGGCGTGTGCACGGCGGCCGTCGGCACGCCCGACGATGCGATATGCAGGTCGGCCTCCTGTAGCGCGTCGTGGCGGCTCACGAGCAGCGCATGATGGATCACGTTCTCGAGTTCGCGGATATTGCCGGGCCAGCCGTGTGCCTCGAGCCGCCGTTCGGCGCGCGGGTCGATGCTGCGCGGCCCGTAGCCGAGGCGGCTCCGGTAGTCGTCGAAGAAGTGGCGCGCGAGCGGCAGGATGTCGCCCGGGCGCTCGCGCAGCGTCGGCACCGCGAGCTGCACGACGTTGAGCCGGTAGAACAGGTCGCCGCGAAACTGCCCGTTCGCGACGGCCTGCTGCAGATCCACGTTGGTCGCGGCGACCACGCGCACGTCGATCGGCACGCCCGTGCGCGAACCGAGGCGCACGACCTCGCGCTCCTGCAGCACGCGCAGCAGCTTGACCTGCATCGACAGCGGCAGGTCGCCGATCTCGTCGAGAAACAGCGTGCCGCCGTTCGCGGCTTCGAACCAGCCGGGCTTCGCGCTGAACGCACCGGTAAACGCGCCTTTTTCGTGGCCGAACAGTTCGCTCTCGACGAGCGTTTCGGAGAAGGCACCGCAGTTCACCGCGATGAACGGCCCGTTGCTGCGGCGGCTGAGGCCGTGCACGTGCCGCGCGATCAGCTCCTTGCCGGTGCCGGTCTCGCCGACGATCAGCACGTTCGCATCGCTCGGCGCAACCAGGCGAATCCGTTCGAGGAGCGCGACCGAGCGCGGATCGACGAACACCTGCGCGCGGGCACGAATGGACGTCGCAAGCGCGGGCCGGTCGGGCAGCGTGAGGACGGGCGCGGCGTCGGGCCACGCATCGGAAGGGGAACGGTTCACGAGTAGAAGCCCGGCGTCGGATAGGTTCGCTTGAGCGCCCATTCGCCGATCTCGCGAATCTTGTACGCGAGCGGGTCGTGGAGCGTATGGGTGCGCAGGTTGCGCCAGTGCCGGTCGAGCCGCAGCGCGCCGTGCGTCGCGCGTGCACCGGCGACGTCGAACATGCGCGTGCAGAGATCGAGCCCGGTGCGCGCGGCCGACACCTTGGCCGTGGCCGTGGCGAGCGCGACCTGGCCGCGTTCCGCATGCGTGAGCGCCGCATCGCGCGACCATGCGGCATCGAGCCGGTCCGCCGCGCGGTCGGCGAGTACGCGCGCGGCTTCGAGCCCGACCCAGAATTCGCCGTACTGGCCGAGGATGTACGGATCGTCGCCGGTGCTCGCGACCTGCGCGCCGGGCCACGGCCGCGCTTCGTGCAGCGTGTAGTGCCGTGCGTCGTTGAACGCGGCTTCGGCGATGCCCAGATACACGTTCGTCAGCACGAGCTGCGCGACGAGCGGGCGCAGGCACGCGAACGGCGTCGACAGCGGGCCGGGGTCCGTCAGCAGCTCGTGATCCTCGACGCGCACTTTCTCGAACGTGACCGTGCCGCTGTCGGTCTGGCGCTGGCCGATGTTGTTCCAGTCGTCCGCGATCGAGATGCCGCTGCGCTGCGTCGGCACGGCGGCGATCAGGAACGCGCGCGTGTCGGCATCGTGCGCGGATGCGATCAGCATCTGCGAATCGAGCGCCCCCGAACAAAAGCTCTTCTGGCCGCTGAATTCGTGCCACGCGCCGCGCGAGCGGCTGACCGTGCGCTCGTCGAGCGGATTCAGCGCATTGCCCCAGAACCATTGCTGGCGCGCGGTGCGCTCGAACCACGATTCCCACTGCGCGGGCGCGCCGAACAGGCGCACGGTCGCAAGCATCAGGTGATGGAAGCCGAACACGTGCGCGAGCGAACTGTCGGCCGCCGCGAGCACGCGGACGACGTCGAGCGTCGTGCGCCAGCTCGCGCCGAGGCCGCCGTAGGCGGCCGGGATGCTCAGCGCGAGCAGGCCGCTGTCGCGCAGCTGGTCGCGCTCGGCCTTCGGCGTGCCGCCCTGCTGGTCGCGTTCGGCGGCGGTGCGCGCGAAGCCGGCCGCGAGGCGCTCGGCGGTTTGCAGCGCGTCGGGCGGAGCCGGTTCGTCGCGGGACGGCGCGACGACGCGCAGGCTTTCCGCGCGGGGCGATACGGAAATGGATGTCATGGCGATGAATGCGTCGGGTTGCTGCACGAAAACGGTCAGGCCGCGGCGGGCGTTGCTGACCGGGTGCTGCGTGATCAGCAGAGTGTTCAACGTTTCGCGCAACGCGGGAAACATCGATTTCTGATAACCAATGCCGGATTGCTGCGCTGGACGCAGTTGCGCGTGGCGATGTCGCGCGTTGCAGCGATCCGCGGCACGCAACGTGACGACGCAACAGCCATGTCGACGCTACTGCAAGGATGCGACGTGCCGCGCAGGCGCATGAATGCGGAAAGCGGACGCCAATGCATGCCGAAGGACGCCGCGCGCGTGCCGGAATCCGTGTCGAAGCGGAAAAGCGCGCCTGCAACACACCGCGCTGCTGATCAAGCAGCAGCGCATCAGCAGCGTTGTTTCCCCGAGTTCATCGCGTTGCGGAATATGATTGTGATGCCGTGTCTGGCACGCTTATCAACGTGCGGCGATCGTTGGGGATGCCACGACAGGCCGTCGATCGCGATGCATTTCGTCATGCAGACGATCGTTCTCCATCGCGATCATCGAAATGGCACGTTCCTTGCTGACCCATGACGTGACGGGTGCGTCGGCACCCGACTCGACAATGGGAATGCAACCGATGAGCAATGCAATCAACGTGGTCGCGATATCGGGCGGCCTGCAACGGCCGTCGCGCACGCTGGCGCTGACCGATGCGATCGTCGCGGCGCTCGGCGCCGCGCTGCCGATCCATACGCGGCTGATCGAACTCGGCGAGATCGGCGGCCGCCTGGCCGGCGCGCTGACGCGCGCGCAGGTGCCGGCCGATCTCGATGCGCAGATCCGCGCGATCGAGACGGCCGATGCGCTCGTCGTCGCGAGCCCCGTGTATCGCGCGTCGTACACGGGCCTCTTCAAGCACCTGTTCGACCTCGTGCATCACGAAGCGCTGATCGACGTGCCCGTGCTGCTCGCGGCCACCGGCGGCAGCGAGCGTCATGCGCTCGTGATCGACCATCAGCTGCGCCCGCTGTTCAGCTTCTTCCAGGCCCGCACGCTGCCGATCGGCGTGTACGCGTCGGAAAGCGATTTCGACCAGTACCAGATCACGAACCCGGCGCTGCGCGCGCGCATCGCACTCGCCGTCGATCGCGCGGTGCCGCAACTGCGCCCGCATGCGCTTTCCGTCGCGGCCGCGTAGGCCGCCTGCGTTTTCTTTCTCGACCAGGACACACTCATGAGCCACACCGACCCTACTGCCGACGGCGTCAAGTTCGCCTACTGGGTGCCGAACGTCAGCGGCGGCCTCGTCGTCAGCACGATCGAGCAACGCACCGACTGGAGCCTCGAATACAACCAGCAACTGGCGCGCACGGCCGAAGCGGCCGGCTTCGAATACGCGCTGAGCCAGATCCGCTTCACGGCCGGCTACGGCGCCGAATACCAGCACGAGTCGGTGTCGTTCAGCCAGGCGCTGCTGCATGCGACGACGAAGCTCAAGGTGCTCGCCGCGATCCTGCCGGGGCCGTGGCATCCGGCCGTGGTCGCGAAGCAGCTCGCGACGATCGACCACATCTCGAACGGGCGCATCGCGATCAACGTCGTGAGCGGCTGGTTCAAGGGCGAATTCACCGCGATCGGCGAGCCGTGGCTCGAGCACGACGAACGCTATCGGCGCTCGAAGGAATTCATCCAGGCGCTGAAGGGCATCTGGACCCAGGACAACTTCACGTTCAAGGGCGACTTCTACCGCTTCAACGACTACACGCTGAGCCCGAAGCCGGTGCAGAAACCGCATCCGGAGATCTTCCAGGGCGGCAGCTCGCGCGCGGCGCGCGACAACGCGGCCAGCGTGTCGGACTGGTACTTCACGAACGGCAATACGCCGGAGAACCTGAAGGCGCAGATCGACGACATCCGCGCGAAGGCGGCGGCGAACAACCATCGTGTGCGCATCGGCGTCAACGCGTTCGTGATCGCGCGCGATACCGAGGAAGAGGCGAAGGCCGTGCTCGACGACATCATCCGGCACGCGCACGTCGAGGCCGTGCATGCGTTCGGCGATGCGGTGAAGCAAGCCGGCAGCGCGTCGCCGGAAGGCGAGGGCAACTGGGCCAAATCGACGTTCGAGGATCTCGTGCAGTACAACGACGGCTTCCGCACGAACCTGATCGGCACGCCGCAGCAGATCGCCGAACGCATCGTCGCGCTGAAGGCCATCGGCGTCGATCTCGTGCTCGCGGGGTTCCTGCATTTCATCGAGGAAGTCGAGTACTTCGGCAAGCGCGTGCTGCCGCTCGTGCGCGAACTCGAGGCGCAGCGGCAGGCGGTTGCCGCGTGACGCGCAGGCCGGTGCGCGGCGGGCGCTCACGCGTGTCGTGCGAAGGCCGATCGAAGGGGCGACACCGACGGTTCTCGCGGGTCAGCCCGGTTTGACGTTTCGGATATCGAAACAGGAGGTCGGCGGATGCTTCGCGGCACCGCCGGCCGGTTCATGAGTTTTGCCGGAATTGACATGTCTACGGAAATCATCGAAGAAAACGTGCAACCGCAAGCGGGCGCCACGCCTGTTCCCGTCATCGGCTCGGATGCCGAGGCACTCGAGGTCGCGCATCAGGTCGCCGCACGGCTGGCCGAGCACGCCGCGTTGCGCGATCGCGAGCGCAAGCTGCCGTACGACGAGATCGAGCTGTTCTCGTCGAGCGGCCTGTGGGGCATCACCGTGCCGCGCGAATACGGCGGCGCGGAGGTGTCGAACGTGACGCTCGCGGAAGTGATCGCGATCGTTTCGGAGGCGGACCCGTCGGTCGGGCAGATCCCGCAGAACCATTACTGCCTGATCGAGGACATCCGCCTCGAAGGCAGCGATGCGCAGAAGCGCTTCTTCTTCGATCTCGTGCTGAAGGGAGCACGTTATGGGAATGCGTTTTCCGAAGCGGGCGGCAAGAACGTGCTCGACATCCAGACGCGCGTGCGCCGCGACGGCGACGCGTTCGTGCTGAGCGGCCGCAAGTTCTATTCGACCGGCACGCTGTTCGCGCACTGGATTCCGGTGCTCGCGCTCGACGAGTCGGACCAGGCCGTGCTCGCCTTCGTGCGGCAGGGTGCGCCGGGGCTGACCGTCGTGGATGACTGGAGCGGCTTCGGGCAGCGCACAACCGCGAGCGGCACGGTGATCGTCGAGAATGTGCGCGTGAGCCCGTTCGAAATCTTCCACACGCAGCGTTCGTACGACCGCCCGACCTTCGCGGGCCCGTTCGCGCAGATCACGACCGCCGCGATCGATCTCGGGATCGCACGCGCGGCGCTGCAGGACACCATTGCATTCGTGCAGCAGCATGCGCGCCCGTGGATCGACAGCGGCGTCGAACGCGCGAGCGAGGATCCGCTGACGGTCGCGCAGATCGGCGACATCGCGTACCGCGTGCACGCGGCCGAGGCGCTGCTCGCGCGCTCGGGGCGCTTCGTCGACGCGGCGAAGCGCGAGCCGAGCGAGGAAACGGTCGCGCAGGCCGCGATCGCGGTCGGCGAGGCGAAGATCGCGACGACCGAGGTGTCGTTGCTTGCGGCGAGCAAGCTGTTCGAGCTTGGCGGCAGCAAGTCGACGCTCGCGAAATACAACTTCGACCGCCACTGGCGCAATGCACGCGTGCATACGCTGCACGACCCGGTGCGCTGGAAGTATCACGCGATCGGCAACTACTACCTCAACGGCGTGAAGCCCGCGCGCCATTCCTGGAATTGATCCGCTCCTGACGAGGTAAATCGATGAGTCATCCAGCCAGCACCGCGCAGGCACTGCCTGCGCAACATGCCGCGCCGCAGGCAGGCGGCCTGCGGCGCAACTACCTGAGCCTGCCCGAACTGATCGCGCAGTCGATCGGCCTCGTCGGCGTGTCGGGCGGGATCGGCGTGCTGATCCCCGCCGTGTTCGCGACGGCCGGCAACGGCACGTGGCTCGCGTACCTGTTCGCGATCGTCGCGCTGCTGTTCGCGTCGTGGAGCATCTCGGTGTTCGCGCGCGACTCGGCGTCGCCGGGCGCGCTGTATGCGTACGTGTCGGCCGGCATCGGGCCGGTCTGGGGCGCGATCTGCGGCTGGTCGCTGCTGATCGCGTATGCGGTGGCCGCCGCGGGCATCCTGCAGGGGACGATCAACACCTTTCTCGTGCTGGGCCGCGAGACCGGGCTGCTCGGCAGCGCGACGCCGCTCGGCGCCGTGCTCGGGCTCACGGTCGTCACCGCGTTCGCCGCGTGGTACATCGCGTTTCGCGATATCCGGCTGTCCACGCGCTTCACGCTGTTCGTCGAACTCGCGACGCTGCTGCTGATCGCCGTCGTCGTGATCGGGACGATCGCGTTCGGCGGGCATCCGGTCGATCGCGCGCAACTGACGCTCGAAGGCGTGAAGCCGACGCAGCTGCAGCTCGGGATGGTGCTCGCATTCTTCAGCTTCACGGGGTTCGAGAGTGCGACCGTGCTCGGCGCCGAGGCGCGCGACCCGTTCCGCGCGATTCCGCGCGCGGTGCTGATCAGCGTCGTCGGGCCGGCGATCCTGTTCGTGATCGGCGCGTACGGGATGGTGAGCGCGTTCCACGGGCAGACGCCGCCGCTCGATCAGGTCGACGGCCCGCTCGCGGTGCTCGCGCATCGGCTCGGGGCCGGCTGGGTCGGCGTGCTGATCGACGCGGGTGTGGCGTTGAGCTTCTTCGCGGCGTTCTTCTCGTCGATCAATGCGGCGGCGCGGATCGTCTATACGTTCGGGCGGCAGGGCGTGCTGCATGCGTCGACGGGCCAAGCGCACGAGCGGAATGCGACGCCGCACGTCGCGGTGGCACTGATCGCGGTGCTCGCGCTGGCGACTGCGCTGGTATTCACCGCGCGCGGCACCGCGTTGCTCGATTCGTACGGCTATCTCAGTTCGATCGCGACCTACGGCTGGCTGCTTGCGTACGTGCTGGTGGCGATCGGCGCGCCGCTCTATCTGCACCGCCAGCGCCGGCTGCGCGCGCGTCATGTGGCGATCAGCGTCGTCGCGGTCGTGCTGCTCGCGATTCCGCTGGTTGGCAGCATGTATCCGGTGCCGGCGGGTGTCTATGCGTGGCTGCCTTATGTGTTCGTCGCGCTGCTGGCGATCGGGCTCGGGTGGTTCCTGGTGCTGCGCGTCCGGTTTCCGGAACGGTTGCGCGAGCTGGAGGCCGAGCTGCTGACGAAGTGACCGGGTTGCGCCGAAGGCGGGTTCCTGGCGCTACGGCTGGTCGGCGACGTTGCCGGCCAGCCGCTTCCGGTTCGGCGGCCCGTTCGCGGCCGTCACGCCATACCCGCCATCCTCGACGCATCGATCACCATCTGCACGCCGAGCCCACCGAGAATGAGCCCCATCGCCCAGCGCTGCGCGAGGAGCAGCGTCGGGCGCCCGTGCAGGAACTTCGCGATGCTGCTTGAGCAGATCGCCACCAGCCCGTTCGCGGAAGCGAACGCGGCGATCAGCAACGAACCGAGAAACAGCGATTGCCCGAGCACGCTGCCGTTCCGGTAGTCGATGAACTGCGGCAGCAACGAAATGAACAGCATCGCAAGCTTCGGGTTCAGCACGCTGGTCGTCGCGCCCATCGCGAGCAGCCGAAGCGGGCGCTCGCTCGGCAACGCCTGCACCTCGAACGGCGAGCGGCCGCCGGGCCTGACGGCCTGCCACGCCAGATACAGCAGGTACGCCGCGCCGACCACAGCCAACGCGCTGCCCGCATAGGGCACGCTCATGAACAGCGTCGTGATGCCGAACGCCGCGCCGAACATGTAGAACAGGTAGCCGATCATCACGCCGCCGAGCGAGATGAGCCCCGCCGTGCGACCTTGCGCGATCGAGCGCGACATCACGTAGACCATGTTCGGTCCGGGCGTGACCGCGAGCATGCCGCCGATGACGAGAAATCCGTAGAGCGATCCGGACGTATGCATGTCTGATGATTCCTGCAACGAGTGAGGGCTGACGGGATTCATTGTCCGACCGTGGAGGAGAACAGTAAAACGGGATAAACTGAATTGATTGATCAGTTTTTCTGAAGACGATGAAAAAGCTCGACCTCGATGTGCTCGCGATGGTGGTGGCCGTGGCGGAATCCGGATCGTTCGCGCAGGGCGCGCAGGCCGTGCACCGGTCGCCGTCGGCTGTGAGCATGCAGATCAAGGCGCTGGAAGATGCGCTCGGCAAGCCACTCTTCATCCGCGATACGCGCAACGTGACGCCGACCGACGACGGCATGATGCTCGCCGAATACGGCCGCCGGATGCTGGCGATGCGCGACGAGGCATGGGCGTCGGTCGTGCGCCCGGAGATCCGCGGCCGCGTGACGATCGGCGTGCCCGACGACTACATTTCTTCGTTGCTGCCGCAGGTGCTCGGCAAGTTCGCCGCGATGCATCCGCGCGTGGAAATACGCGTGATCGGCCAGCCGAGCAGCGCGCTCGTGCCGATGCTGAAGGACAACACGGTCGACCTCGCGTGCCTCACGCGGATCAAGGGCGTGACCGGCGAGCTGATCCGGCTCGAACCGCTCGTCTGGGCCGGGTCGCCGAAGCGCAACGTATGGGAAGAGCGGCCGTTGCCGGTGGCTTTTTTCACGCACGGCGGCAGCGCGGCGCGCGATCACGCGGTCAAGGCGCTGAACCGGCGGAAGATCCCGTACCGGATGTCATATGAAAGCCCGAGCCACCTCGGCCTGCTCAGCATGGTGGAGGCCGGGCTCGCGGTTGCGCCGCTGGCGCGCTGCTGCGTTCCGGATCATCTCGTGCAACTGTCGGAAAGCCACGGGCTGCCGCCGCTCGGCGAAATGGAGGTCGTGCTCGCGCGCAGTGCGCAGTCCGCGCGCCCGCCGTGCGACTACCTGGCCGAACAGATTCTCGGTGAATGGCGCACCTGAGCGGCCCGCCGGCGGCCGCGTTTCAGCACGACTTCAGCAGCCATTCGCGGAACGCGACGAGCGACGGCAGCGTCTCGTTCCCCGGCGGGTAGACGAGGTAGTAGCTGCGCTGGCTGGTGATCGCGTCGCCGATCGACACGAGTTCGTGGCGGCTCAGCTCGTCTTCCACCAGCACCTTCGGCACCAGCCCGATCCCCATTCCGGCCCGCACGGCCTGGATCAGGTGCGACGTCAGCTCGAAGCTCGGGCCGATGCGCATCTGCCGATGGTCGAGCCGATAGTGCGAGAACCATTCCGCCCACGCCTGCTGGTTGCTCGTCACGCCGAGCAGCGTCTGCTTTGCGGCCCACGCGGGCGTGCGCACGTCGGCCTTGCGGCGGCTGCCGGTGCCCGTGTCCGGCGGCGCGATCGCGATCAGGAACTCGTTGTACAGCCGGTGCGCATGCAGGCCCGGCCAGTCGCCCGCGCCGACGGTAATGGCCGCATCGAGGTCGTCGTTGAGGAAGTCGATGCCGCCGATCCGCGAATGGAGGTGCACGGTCACGCCCGGATGCGCGGCGTAGAAGTCGTGCAGGTGCGGCAGCAGCCATTTCGAGCCGAATGTGGGCAGCGTCGCGAGCCGCAGCGTGCCGGCGCCCGCCTGGTGCGACATCGCCTGCAGCGTCGCGCCGCGGATGCGCCCCAGTGCGCCGCTCAGCTCGGTGAAGTAGCGGCGCCCGACTTCGGTCAGCTTCACCGAGCGGCCCTCGCGCCGGAACAGCGGCACGCCGAGCTGATCCTCGAGGGTCTGGACCTGCCGGCTGATCGCGCTCTGGCTCAGCGACAACTCCTCGGCCGCGCGCGTGTAGCTTTCATGTCGCGCGGCGGCCTCGAACACGAGCAGCAGCGACATCGACGGGGTGAGGCGACGGTAATTCATGAATTTTATGCAATATTCGGCGGAGCAGAATTCGTTTGTTTCTCGCGAAGTATCCAAAGATACTGGAATTCCCGGTCGCGTGGAAACTTGCTAAAAAATCATGTTTCGGCCACGCGAACCGGCCGGCTCCACCCACACTGCGCCTTTACCCCATGTCGATCGCCCCGTTGCCCCGCCCCGCCAGCCCGCCCGCGCATGCGTACCGTGACTTTCTCGCCGCGCTGCAGGCCGCCGGATTCGCCGGGGAAATCCGCGCGGACCATGCGAACCGGACGGTGCAGGCCACCGACAACTCGATCTACCAGCGTCTGCCGCAAGCGGTGATCTGCCCCGCGCATGCGGACGACGTGCGGCTGCTGGCGCGGCTGCTCGCCGAGCCTGCGCATCGCGACGTCGCGGTGGCCGCGCGCGGCGGCGGCACGGGCACCAACGGGCAGTCGCTGACCGACGGCGTGGTCGTCGACCTGTCGCGCAACATGAACCGGATCCTCGAAATCGACGTCGAGCAGCGCTGGGTGCGCGTGCAGGCGGGCGTCGTCAAGGATCAGCTCAATGCGGCGCTGAAGCCGCACGGGCTGTTTTTCGCGCCGGAACTGTCGACGTCGAACCGCGCGACCGTCGGCGGGATGATCAACACCGACGCGAGCGGGCAGGGCAGCTGCACGTACGGCAAGACGCGCGACCACGTGCTCGAGCTCGATTTCGTGCTGATGGGCGGCGAGCACCTGCACAGCGACGCGCTCGCCGGCGACGAGCTGGAGCGCCGCTGCGCGCGCGAGGACCGCATCGGCAAGGTGTACCGCACCGCGCGGCGCATCAGCGACGACAAGGCGGCGCTGATCGAAGCGAAGTTCCCGAAGCTCAACCGCTGCCTGACCGGCTATGACCTCGCGCACCTGCGCGAACCCGACGGCCGCTTCAACCTGAACAGCGTGCTGTGCGGCGCCGAAGGCTCGCTCGGCTTCGTCGTCGAGGCGAAACTCAACGTGCTGCCGATCCCGAAGTATTCGGTGCTGGTCAACGTGCGCTACGCGGGCTTCATGGACGCGCTGCGCGACGCGCGCGCGCTGCTCGCGCACGAGCCGCTGTCGATCGAGACGGTCGACTCGAAGGTGCTGATGCTGGCGATGAAGGACTTCGTGTGGAGCAGCGTGTCCGAGTATTTCCCGCAGGACGACGCTCGGCCGACGCTCGGCATCAACCTGATCGAATTCAGCGGCGACGATGCGGATGACGTCGACGCGCGCGTTCGCGCGTTCGTCGTCCATCTGCGCACCGATACGAGCGTGGAGCGCCTGGGCCACACGCTCGCGGCCGGTGACGACGCGGTGAAGCGCGTGTATGCGATGCGCAAGCGCGCGGTCGGCCTGCTCGGCAACGTGCAGGGCGAGGCGCGCCCGCAGCCGTTCGTCGAGGACACCGCGGTGCCGCCCGAGAACCTTCCCGCGTACATCGCCGAATTCCGCGCGCTGCTCGACGGCCACGGGCTGCAATACGGGATGTTCGGGCACGTCGACGCGGGCGTGCTGCACGTGCGGCCGGCGCTCGACATGAAGGACCCGAAGCAGGCGGCGCTGGTGCGGCCCGTGTCGGACGCTGTGGCCGAGCTTACGCAGCGCCACGGCGGCCTGTTGTGGGGCGAGCACGGCAAGGGCGTGCGCTCCGAATATGCGCCGGCGTTTTTCGGCGAGCTGTATCCGTCGCTGCAGCAACTGAAGGCCGCGTTCGATCCGTACAACCAGTTCAACCCGGGCAAGATCGCGACGCCGCCGGACCACACGATGCGGCTGCTGAAGATCGACGAGGTGCCGACGCGCGGCGACCACGACCGGCAGATCGACGAGCGCGTGTGGCAGAGCTACGGCACCGCGATGCACTGCAACGGCAACGGCGCGTGCTACAACTTCGATCCGGACGATGCGATGTGCCCGTCGTGGAAGGCGACGCGCGAACGCGTGCAATCGCCGAAGGGGCGTGCGTCGCTGATGCGCGAATGGCTGCGCCTGCAAGGGCAGGCCGGCGTCGACGTCGTCGCGGCGGCGCGCGCGCGGCAGCCGTTCCTGAGCGGCCTTGCCGCGCGCTGGCGCAACAGCCGCGCGGCGCGCAACGGCGAAACCGATTTTTCGCACGAGGTGTACGACGCGATGGCAGGGTGCCTCGCGTGCAAGTCGTGCGCGGGGCAGTGCCCGGTGAAGGTGAACGTGCCGGAGTTCCGCTCGCGCTTCCTCGAGCTGTATCACCAGCGCTATCTGCGGCCGCTGCGCGACTACCTGATCGGCTCGCTCGAATTCACGATGCCGTGGATGGCGCGGGTGCCCGCGCTGTACAACGGGCTGATGCGCTCGGGATGGGTGCGCACGGTGCTGGAGCGGCACGTCGGCATGGTCGACAGCCCGCTGCTGAGCCGCTTCGATCTCGCGGCCGTGATCCGTCAATGGCGCGTGAAGCCGGCCGACCCGCAGGCGCTTGCCGCGCTGAGCGACGCGCAGCGCGCGCGCAGCGTCGTCATCGTGCAGGACACGTTCACGCGCTACTTCGAACCCGAGCAACTGGCGACGCTGATCGAGCTGGCGGCGCGCACGGGCTTTCAGGTGTGGCTCGCGCCGCTCGCGCCGAACGGCAAGGCGCTGCACGTGCAGGGCTTTCTGCGCGCGTTCGAGCAGGTGGCGATCCGCAATGCGACGCAGCTGGCCGCGCTGGCGCGCTCGGGCGTCGCGCTGGTCGGCCTTGATCCGGCGATGACGCTCACGTATCGGCAGGAATACCTGAAAGTGACGGGGCTCACCGATGTGCCGAAGGTCGCGCTGCCGCAGGAATGGCTGCTGCAGGCGCTGCCGGAAGCCGGTGACAATGCCGGCGGCGTGCCCGCGTCGTACCGGTTGCTGCCGCACTGCACCGAGAAGACCAATGCGCCCGACAGCGGCAAGCAATGGGCGCAGGTGTTCGCGCGGCGCGGGCTGCGTTTGCAGGTCCAGGCGGCCGGGTGCTGCGGGATGTCGGGCACCTACGGGCACGAGGCGCGCAATCTTGCGATGTCGAAGACGATCTACTCGCAGTCGTGGGCGGCGCACGTGGACGGGCCGGAGGACGAAGGCGAGGCGCTGGCGACCGGCTATTCGTGCCGCAGCCAGGTGAAGCGGATGTCGTCGAAGCAGGTGCGGCATCCGTTGCAGGCGCTGCTCGATCATGTAAGGGCGGCGGGGTGACGATCGGGGGAACCGTCCGTCGCCGCAGACATGCGGCTGCCGACCGGCAGCGCATTCACATGGAGCCTCGATTTCTCGGCGCCTGCCGAAGGGAGGCGAATGTTCGGCACGGCTTCGAATGCTGCCTCCGTGTCTTGCCCCGCGTCGCCCCGCTGCCTTATCGCCGGTTCCCTGCTTCGTCCACCATCGAGCACCACCGCTCCAGCGGATGCGGGGCGAGCAGCGCTGCGCAATGAATGGCAAGCGCCGGCAGGCGGAGCAGGAAACCCTTCCATCGATCGGCCATCGTTTTCTCCGGTGTTCCGTTTGCGAAGCGGGCGATGTCTGTCGCCCGCGCCATCCATGGCCTATAGCCCGAGCGCTGCTTTCACCGTGGCAAGCCCGCTCTTGCCGTCGAAGCTCGTGACACCGTCGAGCCAGCCGTCGAGCACGTCGGGATGTTGCCGGAGGTATGCCCTTGCCGCGTCGTCCGGCCGGGTCTTGTTCATCACGTCGAGCATCAACCGGTTTTCCATGTCGGTCGTAAAGCGCAGGTTCGACACCAGCCGCCCGGCATTCGGGCAGCGTTGCGCAAAGCCGTTGGCCGTCAGCGTATACACCCTGGCTTCCCCGTAGTTCGGGCCGAACGATGCGTCGCCGCCGGACAGATACTGGATCGGCACCTGGATGTTCATCGGGTGAGGCGCCCAGCCGATGAATACCAACCACTTCTTTTCGCGCACTGCGCGCTGGACGGTGACCAGCATCCCGGCTTCGCTCGATTCGACGAGTTTGAACCCGCGCAGGCCGTGCTCGTTGTTGTCGATCATCCGTTGAATCGTGGCGTTCGCGCTGCTGCCCGGTTCGATCCCGTAGATCTTGCCGTCGAGTTCGGCCCGGTGCTTCGCGATGTCGTCGAACGACCGGAGGCCGCGCTGGTACGCGTAATCGACCGTGGCGAGCGTCTCTTTCGCGCCGGACAGGTTCGGCGGCTCGAGCTTGACGAACGCATGCGAATCGAGGAACGGCTGGATCTGCTTGTCCTGAATGGGCCACCAATAGCCGAGCGACACGTCGATCTGCCGGCTTTTCAGTCCGGCGAAGGAGATCGGCACGGACGACAGCGTCGTCGCCGGACGATAGCCGAGACTCTCGAACAGCAGCGACGCCAGCGCCGTGGTGACCGTAATGTCGGTCCAGCCGATATTCGAGAGCCGCACCGGCCGGCACGCTGCGTCGTCTTGCGCGGAAGCCATGCCGGGCAGCGACGACGCAAGGACCAGCGTTGTCAGCATGCGAGCCATTCTGGATTTCATGTTCGGGCCGGGAGAAAGGATTGACGGGGCAACGGTTTCGAAAGGCACCCATGTTCGCGCGTGAAGAGTGGAACCGCGCTGCACACCATGCTAGCGAAGCCGCCGGAACGGGAAACCGGCAATTGCGACATCAAGTTATGAAAATCGGCCGGCTCGTGACGTTGCCGCGCGTGCGTTCGTCCTGCCCAAGTTTTTTTGGGGCAAATGGCTTTTTTTTCATCGTTTGCGAAGGCAATCGCCGATGCGTAACTTCAGCACCGAAGCGCAACTTGCCGAATCGAAAATCCCGTCCCCCTTTCAGGAGCATGCAATGAGCGAATGTCTCGCGCAGCAGGACCTCGAGATCGCCGGCCGTGCATTCAATGCGAAGGACGTCGCCGCCTCGTCGACGCTGAATGCGAAGTGCTACACGGACCCGAAGTACTTTGACGCGGAAATGGACGCCGTTTTCCGCCGATCGTGGCAGTGGGTGTGTCATGCGGAAAAGGTGCGCGAGCCGGGCGCCTACTATGTGGCCGACGTGGCCGGCCGGAGCATCGCCGTGGTGCGCGACCGGGCCGGCAGCCTGCGCGCTTTCTACAACGTCTGCAAGCACCGCGCGCATCACCTGCTTGCCGGCGAAGGCAAGGCGCGCGTGATCACGTGCCCGTATCACGCGTGGAGCTACAACCTCGATGGCGGCCTGCGCCAGGCGCCGATGACGGAGACGCTGGTCGACTTCAGGAAAGAGGACATCTGCCTGTCGCAAGTGCAGGTCGAGGAGTTCTGCGGGTTCGTGTACGTGAACATGGACCCGGGCGCCGCATCGCTCGCGTCGCAAAGCGGCGATCTGAAGGCCGAGATCGACCGGTTCGCGCCGGACGTCGGCACGCTGACGTTCGCGCGCCGTTTGCAGTTCGACATCCGGTCGAACTGGAAGAACGTCGTCGACAACTTCCTCGAGTGCTACCACTGCCCGACCGCCCACAAGGATTTCGTGAGCCTGCTCCAGTTCGACACCTACAAGGTGACGACGCACGGGATCTACTCGAGCCACATGGCGAAAGGCGGCAACGCCGGCAATACGGCCTACAGCGTCGAAGGCGCGACCTGCGACGACCACGCGGTGTGGTGGGTCTGGCCCAACACGTGCCTGCTGCGCTACCCGGGCCGCGCGAATTTCCTCGTGCTGAACATCATCCCGGTGGCGCCCGATCGCACGATCGAGACCTACGACTTCTACTTCGAATCCGCCGAGCCGACGCCGCAGGAGATCGAGGCGATCAACTACGTCCGCGACGTGCTGCAGCAGGAGGACATCGACCTCGTCGAGAGCGTGCAGCGCGGGATGAGCACGCCCGCGTTCGAAAGCGGCCGGATCGTGAGCGATCCGCAGCAGTCGGGCATGAGCGAGCACGCGCTTCATCACTTCCACGGGCTGGTGCTGAAGGCCTACCAGGACGCGCTGAAGTAACGCGTTCGCGCCACGCCGGCGCGGTCGAATCGTATTGCGAACACCGGTGTGTCGTGGCGAACGGGATCGCGGCAACACCGGCCAACCTGCCCAGTCAAGGCCATCAACATGTCGAACAGCATCATCATCACGTGCGCGGTAACGGGCGGCATCCACACGCCCACGATGTCGCCGCACCTGCCCATCACGCCCGCGCAGATCGCGGCGGAATCGATCGCGGCGGCCGAAGCCGGCGCATCGATCATCCATCTGCATGCGCGTGACCCGGAAACGGGGCGGCCGACGCCCGACCCGAAAGTGTTCATGCAGTTCCTGCCCGTCATCAAGGCGAACAGCGACGCGATCATCAACGTGTCGACCGGCGGCGGCCTCGGCATGACGCTCGAACAGCGTCTCGAGGCGGCACTCGTCGCGAAGCCCGAGATGGCTTCGCTCAACTGCGGGTCGCTCAATTTCGGCATCTTCCCGATGCTGCAGAAGCACACCGAATGGCAGCACGACTGGGAGCCCGCGTTCCTCGACATGACGCGCGACTTCGTGTTCAAGAACACGTTCAAGGACATCGAATACACGCTGCGCGAACTCGGCGATACGCACGGGACGCGCTTCGAGTTCGAGTGCTACGACCTCGGCCACCTGTACAACCTCGCGTATTTCGTCGACAAGGGGCTGCTGAAGCCGCCGTTCTTCATCCAGATGATCTTCGGGATCCTCGGCGGGATGGGCGCCGATACGGATAACCTGAGCCATCTGCACAGCATCGCGCAACGCCTGTTCGGCGACGGTTTCGAATGGTCCGTCCTCGCTGCGGGGCGCAACCAGATGAAATTCGCGACGCAGTCGGCTGTCATGGGCGGGAACGTGCGGGTCGGGCTCGAGGACAACCTGTACATCGATCGCGGCCAGCTGGCGGCGTCGAACGCCGACCAGGTCCGCAAGATCCGGCGCATCGTCGAGGAACTCGGCTTCAAGGTCGCGACGCCTGCCGAAGCCCGCGCGCGGCTGGGCCTGAAGGGCCGCGACCAGGTCGGATTCTGACGGCGGTCGAACATCTTTCCGGATCTCAAACAGGTCGATTAGTCATGCAAACGATGAACCTGATCAATGGTGAGCGGGTAGCGGGCGACGGAGAAGCGTTTCCGGTCGTCAACCCGGCGACGGGCGACACCGTCGTCACGATGCGCGATGCGTCTGCCGAGCAGGTCGACGCGGCCGTCGCGGCGGCGGCCGCGGCATTCCCGTCGTGGTCCGCGACGCCGCCGGGCGTGCGCGCGGCAGGCCTGCTCGCGCTGGCGGATGCGATCGAGGAACGCGCGGACGAATTCGCGGCGCTCGAATCGCTGAACTGCGGCAAGCCGTTGCACGCGGTGAAGGCGGACGAGCTTCCGTTGACCGTCGACGTGTTTCGCTTCATGGCCGGCGCGGCGCGGTGCGTGTCGGCATCCAGCGCGGGCGAGTACGTGGCCGGGTTCACGTCGATGATCCGGCGCGATGCCGTCGGCGTGGTGGGGTCGATCGCGCCGTGGAACTATCCGCTGATGATGGCGGCGTGGAAGCTGGCGCCGGCGCTGGCGGCCGGCTGCCCGGTCGTCCTGAAGCCGTCGGAACTCACGCCGCTGACGTCGCTGCGTGTCGCGGAACTCGCGGCCGACATCTTTCCGCGCGGCGTCGTCAACGTGGTCGTCGGCCGCGGCGCCACCACGGGCAACGCGCTGATCAACCATCGTCAGCTCGATCTCGTGTCGCTGACCGGCGGCCCCGCGACGGCGAGCCGGATTCTCGAGGCATCGTCGCGCAAGCTGATGCATACGCACATGGAGCTGGGCGGGAAGGCGCCGGTCATCGTGTTCGACGACGCGAACCTGGATGCGGCCGTCGAAGGCATACGCGGCGCGGCGTTCTTCAACGCCGGGCAGGATTGTGCGCAGCCTTGCCGGCTCTACGTCGAGGACAGGATCTACGACACCTTCGTCGCGGATCTGGGGAATCGCGTCGCGACGATCAGGCTCGGCGCACCGGACGATTCGCGTACCGAAATGGGGCCGGTGATCTCCGAAGGCCATCGCCGGCGTATCGCCGGCTTCGTGGACCGCGCGCGCGACCTGCGCCATGTGGAGATCGTGACCGGCGGGCGTGAAGTTGCCGGCGGCGGCTACTTCTACGAGCCGACGATCATCGCGAATGCGCGGCAGGACGACGAGATCGTTCAGCGCGAGGTGTTCGGCCCGGTCATTTCCATCACGCGGTTCAGCGGGACGGAACAGGCGATTCATCACGCGAACGACAGCCCGTATGGCCTCGCGTCGTCGATCTGGACACGCGACGTGGGCAAGGCGATGACGGTCGCGTCACGCCTGCGGTGCGGCATCACGTGGATCAACGCGCATGGCGTGGCAACAGCCGAAATGCCGCACGGCGGCATGAAGGCTTCCGGATACGGGAGCGACATGTCCGTCTACGCGCTCGAGAACTACACGACCGTGCGGCACGTACAGATCGCACACGTGTAGCGGACGATTTTCGGCGAGCGGGTATCGCCTGCCGGCGGACCGGCGGCGACCCGGCATCCACTCTCCAGAGGTAACGATGACGCAACATCAAAGCGGCGCACTGGACCGGCAGGTGCTGATCGTGCGGGCCGTGGCCGACGAGGCCAACGGTATTCGCAGCTACGCGCTGGCCAGGGAAGACGATGCGGACCTGCCTGCCTACGAACCGGGCGCGCACGTGGCCGTCCATCTGGAAAACGGCATCACCCGACAGTATTCGCTTTATGAAGAAGCGGGGGTCCGGAACACCTACCGGATCGCCGTATTGAAGGATCCGGCCAGCCGTGGCGGCTCGCGCTTTGTCCATGACCAGGTGGGTGTCGGCGCGCAGGTGCGGATCAGCGGACCGTTCAACCACTTTCCGATGGCGGCCGGCGCGACGTCGTCGCTGCTGATCGCGGGCGGCATCGGGATCACGCCGATCCTGTCGATGGCGACTCGCCTGTTCAGCGAAGGGCAGCCGTTCGCGCTGCACTACTGCGCGCGGCGCGAGCAGGATGCGGCGTTCGTCGATCTCCTGCGGCGCGGTGTGCCGTTCGCGGCGCACGTCCACCTGCATTTCGACGGGGGCGATCCGGGCAAGGGGCTCGACGTCCGGTCGCTGCTGTCCGACGTGACGGAAGGCCGCCATCTCTATTGCTGCGGCCCCGGCGGCCTGATGAACGCGGTGGAAGCCGCGGCATCGCACTGGCCGGCGGGAACCGTGCATTTCGAGCGCTTCGCGGCCGAGACGGCAGACGCAGCGAAGAACACGGCGTTCCGGATTCATCTGTGCAGATCCGGCCTGGACCTGGACGTGCCCGCCGACAAGAGCGTTCTGCAGGTGTTGAAGCAGGCGGGGTTCGACATCAGCACGGTCTGTGAACAAGGCGTGTGCGGCGCATGCCTGACCGACGTGGTCGACGGCGTGCCGGAGCATCGCGACCACATCCTGACCGACGACGAGAAGCGCGCGAACGACGTGATGGCGGTGTGTTGTTCCCGGTCGAAATCGCCTCGACTGGTGCTGGACTTGTAAAAACCCCGGCGGGCGGATATCGGCCGCCTGTCTCCCGATACTCGAATTCAGGATGGAAGAGCACGATGAGCACGCTGCATGACATGCCTCATGGCATCGAAGTCGTAGGCATTCTCGGCGCCGGCACGATCGGCGCAAGCTGGGCCGCGCTGTTTCTGGCGGCCGGGCTGGAGGTCGACGTATACGATCCGTCGCCGGAAGGGGAGGCGTTCGTTCGCGACTATGTGCGTCACGCGTGGCCGAGCCTGGAGCGGCTGGGGTTGGCGCGGCGGGGCGACCCGGGACGGCTGCGCTTCGTGGCGACGCCCGAGGAAGCCGTGGCCCGCGCGCAGTTCGTGCAGGAAAGCGTGCCCGAACGGATCGACGTCAAGCACGCGCTGTACCGGCGCATCGAGGATCATCTCGATCCCCGCGCGATCGTCTGCTCCAGCGCATCGGGCCTGCTGGTGAAGGAAATGCAGGCGGGCTGGAAGAATCCGGGCCGTTTCATCCTCGGGCATCCGTTCAATCCGCCCCATCTGATTCCGCTGGTCGAACTGCTGGGCAACGAGAAGACCGAGCCCGGCGTGCTGGAGCTCGCCGAGCAGTTCTATGCCGCATGCGGAAAGATCACGATCCGGGTCAACAAGGAAGTGCCGGGCCACGTCGCGAACCGGCTGCAGGCGGCACTGTGGCGGGAGGCGATTCATCTGGTGGTCGAAGGGGTCGCGACGGTCGGCGACGTCGACAAGGCCGTCTCCGCCGGCCCGGGCCTGCGATGGTCGGTCATGGGGCCGCACATGCTGTTCAACCTCGGCAGCGGCGGCCACGGGCTCGGCGTCTTCTGCGAGCGTTTTGCGCCGTCGTTCCATCGCTGGTGGGACGATCTCGGCCATCCGACGCTCGATCCACAGACGATCCAGATGCTGGTCGACGGCGTGAAGGCGGAAGAAGACGGCCGGCAGTTTCACGACCTGGCGGCGGAGCGCGACCGCAAGATCGTCGAAGCGAGCAAGGCGATCACGGATGCGGCGTATCCGACCCGCGCGATCGATGTGGTGGGCGAGCGGAAGGTTGCGGCCCGATGAAACCCGCCGGGCGCCGGCCGGGAAGCCGCCGCCCGGCCTACGTTGACGACACGTCGAAGGATGGAGCCAGATGCACGCGGAACTCGTGGTCCATGAAGGGCAGGTACGCGCGGAGTGGATCGACTACAACGGGCACATGAACGACGCGTGCTACGTGCGCGTGTTCAGCGAGTCGATCGACCGGTGGCTGGACAGCATCGGGATGGACGACGCATTCCGGTCTCGCGAGCGGGTGTCGGTCTATACGCTGCAGACCGTCGTTCATTACCTGAAGGAAATCGGCACGGGCGCGCCGTTCGTCGTCACGGCCCGCGTGCTCGAGCACGACAGCAAGAAATGTCGGGTTTTCCTGACCATGCGGCACCCGATCGACGCCGAACACTTTGCTACGATGGAAGCCCTTTTGCTGCACGTCGACATGACGCTTCGGCGCAGCACGGCGTTTCGCGCGCAGACGCTGGCGCGGCTCGAAGCGCTGTTCGCCGCGCAGCGAGATACCCGCTGGCCGGTGCAGGCGGGTCGTGGCATTTCACTGGTGAAAGGGCAGTGATGTTCGCGTCGATGAACCTGCGCGGCTCGGGCGGCAACGCGCGTTGCGCCGGCGCGGCGGCCCGCCCGCTTCGACGCGCCGCAATACGACCGACTTCCGTCCCGAGAGAAGCCCCCGACATGGTTAGCCGCTTGAAGCACCTCCCGCCGCTGTCGTATCTCACCGCGTTCGAGGCAGCGGCCCGGCACGAAAGCTTCACGAGTGCCGCCGAGGAACTGTGCGTGACGCAGAGCGCGATCAGCCGGCAGATCCGGTTGCTCGAGGAAACGCTGGGCTGCGCGTTGTTCGTGCGGTCTCACAAGGCGGTGTCGCTCACCGACGGCGGGCGGAAGTTTCAGCGGACCGTCAATGCGGCGCTGGATCTGCTGGCTGCCGCCGCGTACGAGCTGCGCGTGCAGGCGTCTACGTCGACCGTCACGGTGTCGGCGGATCTGGCGATCGCGTCGCACTGGCTGATTCCGCGCCTGCCGAAGTTTCGGGCCGAGCATCCGGAGATCATCATTCACGTCGATGCGTCGGACGAGGACACGCGAAACATCCGGGAAGGCGCGGACCTGGCGATTCAGTTCGGCGACGGCTACTGGCCGGCCTGCAACGCGCGCTTCCTGCTCGAGGAAGAGATCTTCCCGGTGTGCACGCCGGCGTATCTGGCCCGACTCGCGCCGATGGCGCACACGCGGGATCTGCTGCGCGCGACGCTGATCCATCTCGAGACGCGTCATTGGGACTGGATGGACTGGGCGACCTGGTTCGCGCATCACGACATCGCGCTGACCGAACCGCGGCAGGATCTCTACATCAACAACTATCCGGCGGTCCTGCAGGCCGCGATGGGCGGGCAGGGCATCGCGATGGGGTGGCGCTATCTGGCCGACGACATGCTGGCGACCGGGGTGCTGGTGCGGCCGATCGAAACCTCGGTGCGGACCGGCCGCGGGTTTTATCTGCTGCACCCGAGCGATACCTTGTTGAGCCCGGAGGCGCGGATCTTCTGCGACTGGATCGTCGGGCAATGCACGGAATAGGGGCGGCCGGCGGCGGGTGAAAGCGGGCGCCGTCCGGCAGGCATGATGCCGGTTGAATAGAGGTTGAGAGGATCGATGCGATGAAATCGACATTCAGTCATTTCGGATTCCTGATATTGGAAAAGTATTCGATGATCGCGCTGACGAGTGCGATCGAGGCACTGCGAATGGCCAACCAGCTGCTCGGCTTCTCCCGCTACGACTGGACGATTTACTCGGTCGACGAAACGGCGATCCGCGCCAGCAACGGTATCGTCGCGGGGCCGGCGTGTCCGCTGGACCTCGCCGCGAGCATGCCCGACGTGATGTTCGTCTGCGGCGGATGGGACGTCCGGGACGCCGTGGACGACGGAACGAAACGACTGCTGCAGACCCTGGCCGGGCGCGGGGTCGCGGTGGGCGGGCTGTGCACGGGGGCCTATGCATTGATGGCGAGCGGCCTGCTCGACGGCTATCGCTGCGCGGTTCACTGGGAGGTGCTGTCCGAGCTGCATGCCGAGTTTCCGGACGTCCGTTTCGTCGACGAACTCTTCGCCATCGACCGCGATCGCCTCACCTGCACCGGTGGAACGGCACCGCTGGACCTGATGCTGCACCTGATCACGTCGGATCTCGGGCCGCCGATGGCTCGGCACATCTCCGAGCAATTCTCGATCGAGCGGGTCAGGGCCGTGACCGATCCCCAGCCGATTCCCATCGCGTCGCGGGTGGGTTTTTCACGCGAGGAACTGATCGAGACGGTGCGGCTGATGGAGGCGAATATCGAGGAGCCGCTGACCGTGCCGGATCTGGCCCGGTTGACAGGCGTATCGATGCGCCACCTGCAGCGCGTCTTCAGGGAGGCACTGGACATGACGCCGCACGAGTACTACGTCGGCCTGCGCTTGAAGCGTGCGCGGAAACTGATCCGCTACTCGAACATGTCGATCGCGAACGTCACGAAGACCTGCGGATTCCAGAGCGTGACGCATTTCAGCAAGGCCTTTCGCACTTTTTTCGGACACGCACCGAGTCACGAACGCCGGGCCCGCGAATCGGCCGGTGCGCTGGCCTGATCCCGATCATTTCAACGACGCAACCCGAGGTATCACCATGAATCGAACTGGTATGGCTGCACTGGTCGCCGCGCTGTGCATGTCCGCGGCAGCCCATTCCGCCGGCGCGGCGGAGCCGGCGACCTGCAGGAACGTGCGGATGGCCGATGTCGGCTGGAGCGACATCGCGGCGACGACCGGGCTGGCCACCACGATGCTGACCGCGCTGGGCTACAACCCGTCGAAGACCATCGCATCGGTGCCGATCACGTTTGCCGGGGTCAAGAGCAAGCAGATCGACATTTTCCTCGGCTACTGGTCGCCGTCGATGGATCCGATCATCGCGCCGTTCGTCAAGAGCGGCTCGATCAAGGTCCTTCCCGAGCCGAACCTGAAAGGCGCGAAATTCACGCTGGCGGTGCCGGATTACGTGTATCAGGCGGGGCTCAGGACGTTCGCGGATCTGCCGAAGTATGCGGACAAGCTGCAGAACCGCATTTACGGGATCGAACCGGGGAACGACGGCAACCAGTTGATCGGCAAGATGATCCGGGAGAACAAGGACGGGATCGGCAAGTTCAAGCTGGTCGAGTCGAGCGAGGCGGGCATGCTCGTCGAGCTCAACCGGGCCGTTCGGGACAAGCAGTGGATCGTGTTTCTGGCCTGGGAGCCTCATCCGATGAATGCGCAATACCGGATCAATTACCTGTCCGGTGGCGATGACGTGTTCGGCCCGAACTACGGTGAGGCCAAGGTGTTCACGGTCGAGCCGCCGGATTACGAGGCGCGGTGCCCGAACGTCGCGAAGTTCGCGTCGAACCTGCACTTCACGACCGAGCTCGAGAATCATTTGATGATTCCGATCATGAACCATCAGGATCCGAACCAGGCCGCGGCGCAGTGGCTGAAAAAGAACACGTCGATGCTGGACACGTGGCTGGCCGGCGTCACGACGTTCGATGGCAAGCCGGCGCTACCGGCGGTGAAAGCGTATCTCGCTCCGCACTAGCGTCGGGTCGACGCAGGCAGGCGAGTGGCGGCGCGGCGCGGAGGGGCGGTTTCGCATCTTCCGCGCGGCAGGGTGCGACGGGGTTGTCGCGGGATCGCGATCGGCGCGAATGGCGTGAAGCAAATTGGTTCCGCCGCGCCAGGATCTCCGTCGATCAAGGCGTTCGCCCCCTGAGTTGAGGGTTTTATTGACAGCTCCACCAGAACAATCTCGTCGATTCACCGGTGTCTGAATCAAATTGGGCGAATACGCATTATGCGAAGTGGAGCCAACCAATAACGCCGTAATCCAATCGATGGCGATAGATGCACAAGCGCTTGCGCACTACTGTGATGGGCGGCACGCGCAGGTCAATCGGATGCATGTTAAAAGCGGCACTTGAGTCCCGCTTACGGCACGTTTGACAATTGTTAACTTACCTGCGCGAGACGCGGACGTGCATTCTACGAGATGATGCACCGTCAAATAATCCGAAGTGCGATTCGCGAGTAGAGACCAGAATGAACAAGAATAACTACCGACTGGTCTTCAGTCGTGTTCGCGGTATGCTGGTTGCCGTTGAAGAAACCGCCAGCACGTCTGGTAAGGCATGCCGAGGCGAAGCCCGTGTCGTGGCGCACGTACCGCACACGCGCGCGCGATTTGCATTACGGCATGCCGCCTTCGCGGTACTGGTCGCCGCGGGCGCGACGCCGATTTGGGCGAATGCACAGATTGTGGGCGGCGGCGCGAATGCGCCGTCAGTGATCCAAACGCAAAATGGATTGCCACAAGTCAATATCAATAAGCCTGGAAGTTCAGGTGTTTCATTAAACACCTATAATCAATTCGACGTACAAAAACCCGGCGCGATACTCAATAACTCGCCCACCATCGTTAACACGCAACAAGCGGGTTATATCAACGGCAACCCGAATTTCGGACCGAACGATGCGGCGCGCATCATCGTCAACCAGGTCAACAGCCCGAACGCATCCCAAATTCGCGGCGCGATCGAGATTGCCGGCCAGAAAGCCGAACTGGTGATTGCGAATCCTTCGGGGATTTTTCTGGATGGGGCGGGCTTTGTTAATACCTCACGCGCCGTCCTGACCACGGGCGTACCGTACTACGGTTCCGACGGCTCGCTGGCCGGATTTAATGTTAATCGCGGTCTCGTCACTGTCGCAGGATCGGGACTGAACGCATCGAATATCGATCAGGTCGACATTATATCGCGTGCGATTCAAACGAATGCCGCGATTTACGCCAAAAATCTGAATGTGATCGCCGGTGCGAACCAGGTCAATCACGACACGCTCGCGGCGCGCCCGATTCAGGGCGATGGCGCGGCTCCGGCGGTTGCGATCGACGTGGGCCAGCTCGGCGGCATGTACAGTAACCGCATCTTTCTGGTGAGCTCGGGGAGCGCCGTGGGTGTCCAGAATGCCGGCACTCTTTCGGCGGACGCGGCCGGCATGACGCTCACGACCGATGGGCGGTTGATGCAGTCCGGCAAGATCAGTTCGCTTGGCAACGTCGCCGTAACCGCGGCAGGCGGCGTCCAGAACAGCGGCACGACGTACAGTCAACAATCGGTGTCGGTAAGTACCGGCGCAGACGTGACGAACACCGGCATGCTTGCCGCGCAACAAAACGTCGGCATCAATGCGGGATCGCTGAATTCGACGGGCGGTATCGGTGCCGGCGTCGACAGCAACGGCGCGGTCACGCAACCCGGCAACCTGCAAATCACGACGACCGGCCAGTTGAACGCGACCGGCCAAAACCTCGCGGGTGGCAATGCGACCCTCACGGGCGGCGGAGTCAATCTCGCTGGCAGTCAAACGGCGGCGAACGGCAGCCTCGCCTTGAACGCAAACGCAGGCGACCTGAACCTCTCGCGTGCGACGACAAGCGCACAGGGCCCGCTCAATGCGAGCGCATCGGGGGCGTTGATCAACGACCACGGCAATCTGTCGAGCCAGAGCAGCGCGACGCTGACGGCGGGCAGCGTGTCAAACCAGGGCGGCACGGTGTCGTCGCAGGGGCCACTGACCGTTCGCACGACCGGAGCGCTTTCGAATCAGGCCGGCACACTGGTATCGCAGAACACCGCGGACGTGGAAGGCGGTGCGATCGACAATCAGCAAGGCATCCTCCAAAGCGCCGGTCAAATGAAGGTGGCCGGTGCTTCGCTTCAGAATGCCGCCGGGCGGGTAACGTCGTTGAACAGCGACGGCCTGTCCGTCACGACGAGCGGCCAACTGACGAACGCAGCGGGCACGACCGTGAACGGCGCGCAAGGCGGCGTGATCGGCGGCGACGGCAATGTGTCGGTACAGGCCGGCAGCCTTGCCAATCACGGATCGATCAGCGCCGCAACCGATCTGACCGTCGTTGCGCAATCCGTGGACAACGGCAGCGGTTCGCTGACAGCCGGGCAGAACGCATCGATCGATGCGGGCGCGTACCTGGCTAATGCATCCGGCAGCATTGCTGCCGGCGCGCAGGCAAACGTTCGCGCGGCCAATTTGGACAATAGTTCAGGCGCGATACAGGCCAGCCGGTTGTCGCTGACGGCGACCGACCTTGAAAACCGGTCAGGCTCGATCATGCAGACCGGGACGAACCCGACCACGGTCACCGTTTCCGGTACGCTCGACAATAGTTCGGGAACGGTGCAGACGAACAGCACCGACCTGAGCCTCACACCTGCCGCGTTGATCAACGACCACGGCAGAATCGCGCACGCCGGGAGCGGGACGCTGACCATCGGAACCGGTGCATTGTCGAACCAAGGCGGTTCGATCGCGACCAACGGTGCGCTTGCGCTGACCGCCGCTGCCCTGTCGAATCAGGCCGGTACCTTGTCCGCGCAACGGCAGGCCACGCTTGGCGTGCAATCGCTCGACAACAGTGCGGGCGGTTACATCGGTGCCGACAGCATCACGTTGAAATCGCACGGGGCGATCAACAACCGTGCGGGTACGGTAGAGGCGAACCACGGTGTGACGGTCGCGGCCGACAGCTTGGCAAACGACGGCGGTGCCATTAAGGCGCTCGGGACGGATGCGCTGTCCGTCACGACGACGAACGCGTTGACCAATACAGCAGGCGGCACGATCGGCGGCAACGGCGACGTGTCGATTCAGGCTGGTAGTGCGGATAATTCGAATGGGTCGCTGTTGGCCGCACAATCGCTGTCCGTGCAGTCGAACGGTTCGTTCACGAACGCGGCGGGTCTCGTTCAATCGAACGGCAACCTGAAGGTCGCGGCCCTGGGTGCGGTGAGCAACGTGGGCGGCGAAATCGAAGCCAACGGCACAACGGCGACGCTCCAATTGTCGGGTTCGACCATCGACAACAGCGACGGCCGCATCGTCAATATCGGCACCGGGGCGACGACGATCGACGGCGGCGCCTCGATCACCAACACGAATGCATCGGGCAAGGCCGGCGCAGGCACGATCGGCGGCAACGGCGATGTGTCGCTGACGACACAAGCCCTCACGAACGCGCAAGGCGGTCAGACGCTGGCCGGGCATGACCTGGCGTTGATCGTCGCAAGCAGCGTCAATAATGGGAACGGCGTGTTGTCGGCCGCGAACAAGCTGACGCTCACCGGCGCGAACGCTGCTCTGTCGAATCAGGGCGGATCGGTGCACGCCAACGGTGTGCTTTCGTTGCAAACGGCATCGATCGACAACACGTCGGGCAAGATCGGCAATGACGCCGGCAGCGGCGGCAGTATTGCGATTCAAACAGGTACGTTGTCGAATTCGGGAGGTGCGATCGGCAGCGATCAGGATTTGTCGCTGACAGCGGGCACGCT
The DNA here is from genome assembly GCF_017104825.1 of Burkholderia sp. Ac-20345. Classification (NCBI taxonomy): domain Bacteria; kingdom Pseudomonadati; phylum Pseudomonadota; class Betaproteobacteria; order Burkholderiales; family Burkholderiaceae; genus Burkholderia; species Burkholderia sp. Ac-20345. The sequence continues at coordinate 28,841 of NZ_JAAGPO010000056.1, forward strand.
GACGGGCGACGGTTCGATTGTTGCCGGTCGCAACGGTTCGGTTTCGCTTACCGGCGACTACACGCAGACAGCCGCGAACAAGCTGCACGCGAATGGTGATCTGAATTTCACCACGTCGGGCAAGTTGACGAACCAAGGCGTGATGGATGCCAACGGCGCGCTCACGGTGAGCGCTGCGAACGTTGAGAACCAGAGCGGCGCGGATTTGAATTCTGCCAGCACGACGGTCAACGCGAATGGCGGCACGATCGATAACGCCGGCCGTATCGAAGGCGATACGGTCACGACCCACAGCGCGACGCTGAATAATACGGGAACCGTGATCGGAAACAACGTCACGGCGAACGCGGCGACGATCAACAACACGGGGGCCGCTGCCGTCTTTGCTGCCGCGAATCAGTTGAACCTGTATGCGTCGAACCAACTGTCGAACACGGGTGGCGCAAACCTGTACAGCGTTGGCGATATCAATATCGCGGCGAACAGCCAGCGCGACACCAACGGCTTGCTCGCGAACCGCACGCAAAACGTGCTGAACGATCAATCCACGATCGAAGCGCAGGGCAACATCGAGCTCGCGGCAGGCACGTTCACCAATACGCGCCCCGCGCCGACGGTGACGACCGAAACGACCGGTACGACGACCACGCACGAAACCAAGCGTCAGAAATACATTGTTTGCGCGACGATGAATGCGGACCCGAACGGTGGCTGCTCGCAGGCGATGTGGGTGAACGGTTATAAGACGCCTCTCACTTCGAGCTATAGCCCTTCGCAGGTTGTCTCAGAATCGTCCGGACCGAACGCGACCGACAAGGTGCTGGTCGTGAACGTGAACGGCAAGCAGCAGACGATTTACTACAACACGCTGACGACCAACGCGGACGGATCGGTTACGGTCAACTATTGGGACGCATACGACCCGCACGTGAACTACGTCCCGGATACGGAATACACGACGCGCAGCGACGGCCACAACGGCTATCAGCGGGTCGAAATCTGGCGCGATACGACTTCCACCACTCAGCAGGACAAGGTGACGAGTCAGGCACAGCAAGCGCAACTCGTCGCGGGCGGCAGCATCACGATGGCGAACGTCGGCACGATCAACAACGACTACAGCGCGATCGCGGCCGGCAAGTCGATTCAAATCGGTAGCACGCAGCAAAACGGGGCCGTTGGTAGCGGCAGCTATGGCGGCACGGTCGTGAACAACGTTGGCCGAACGCTGTATCAGTACCAGACCGACAACATCGTGTCGATGTATGCGTGGAACGAAGACACGACGCAGGATCGCGGCACGATCGTTGAACCGCCCGTGGTCCACACGCCGGTGGCCATCGGCGGAACCGGTGGCACGATCATCGCGAATCAGTCGGTGTCGATCGACGCGCAGAGCGTCAATAACCAGAACGTCGCCGCGCAGAATTCCGCAACCGGCGCGACGGGCGGCACGCTCGGCAACAATTCGGCCAATCAAGGCGTGTCGGGCGGCAACCTGACCAAGGTCAGCACGGCCAGCGGTTCGACCACGGTCCCAGCGCTGCAATCGGTCGCAAGTGCAACCGGCGCATTGTCGATCACGTTGCCGACGAGCGGCATGTACTCGATTCATTCCGCACCGGGCCAGCCCTATCTGGTCGTGACCGATCCTCGGTTGACGAGCTATACGAATTTCATCTCGAGCGATTACATGCTCGGCCAGTTGAACCTGAACCCCGCGAGCATCGAAAAGCGGCTGGGCGACGGGATGTATGAACAGCAAATGGTGCGCAACCAGATTACGCAGTTGACGGGGCGCACTTTCCTGCCGGGTTACGCAAGCGCCGAAGACGAGTATCGGGCGCTGATGACGAACGGTGCGAACTACGCGAACGAGTTTGGCCTGGTGCCGGGCATGGCACTGACGGCCGCGCAAATGGATGCGCTGACGAGCGATATCGTGTGGCTGGTCGACCAGGCCGTGACGCTTCCGGACGGCAGCACGACGCACGTGTTGGCCCCGGTCGTCTATATGGCGCAGACGCATGCGAACGACCTGCAGCCGACTGGCGGCTTGATCGCGGCCGACGATGTGGAAATTCATACGATCGGCAGCACGACCAATTCGGGTGTCATCAAGGGTGGTACGAAGACCGTCATTTCTGCCACCGATATCCTGAATCGAGGCGGCACGATTTCGAGTAGCGGCACGAACGGCACGACGGTCGTGTCGGCGAGCAATGATGTCGTGAACGCGTCGGGCATGATCACCGGCAACCGGGTTGCCGTGTCGGCCGGTCGCGATATCGTCAATACGACACTGGTGGATGCGGTGGGCGCCACTGGTGCTTCAGGGGCGAGCCAGGTCAATACGAGCTTGATCGGCCAGCAAGGCACCATTGCGGCAACCGGCGATCTGTCCGCGCAAGCGGGTCGCGACCTGACGCTGCACGGCGCGAACCTGTCGGCCGGCGGCAATGCCCTTGTGACGGCGGGCCGGGATATCAACGTCGATACGGTGCAGTCGACTACGAACCAGTCGATGTATCTGAACGACCAGCATCATTGGGAAGAATCCAAGACGACGAACGTGACGAGCGGCGTCACCGCAGGCGGCAGCCTGGGGATGCAAAGCGGTAACGATACGACGCTCAAGGGTGCGACCGTTTCGGCCGGTAAGGATTTGTCGGTGCTCGCAGGCGGTAACATGGTGGCGACGGCGGTCACGGATACCGCGAAGCTCGATAACGTCGCGGCGGACAGCAAGACGCGCAAGGAAGTCGATCACAACTACGACGAACACGCCGTTGGTACGCAATTCACGGCGGGTGGTAACGCCACGCTTGCGGCGGCGAGCGCCGACGCGTCGAAAGGCAATGTGACGCTCACGGGTTCGTCCGTCACCGCTGGCATGACGAACGGTGTCGAGAACGGTGCGGGTGCGGCGAACATCGGGGCGACAGGCAACGTCACGATCAACGAAGCACGCGAGGAACACGACGCGTATCAGTCGGTGCAAGTTCAGCGCGGTAGTTTCGTCAGCAGCACGAAGACCGATTCGATGCAAGACAGGCATTCGAATGTCGGCGTCGGCAGTACCGTGTCGGGCAATACTGTCAATGTCCAGGCGGGACATGATTTGATGGTGCAAGGCAGCACGATCGTCGGCACGAACGATGTCAATCTGAGCGCGACGAACAACGTCAATATCACGACGTCCAAGGACACGACCACCCAGGACAGCTATTACCGCGAAACCCATTCGGGTCTGGGAACGAGCGGCCTGAGCGTGAGTATCGGCACACAGAAGAAGAATGACACGGATCACGCGTCGTCCGTCACGAACAATGCGAGCACGGTGGGTTCGCTCAACGGCAACCTGAATGTGACGGCGGGCGATACTCTGCACGTCACGGGTAGCGACCTGATCGCCGGCAAGAACCTGGCGGGTACGGCATCGAACATCGTGATCGATTCGGCGACGGATACCGGCAGCAAGACGCATAGCGAGACAACCAGCAGTAGCGGCGTCACGCTCGGCCTGTCGGGCAGCGTCGGCGATGCGATCAATGGTGCGTATCAGCAGGCGCAGGCGGCCAGGAGCGGTAGCGGCGACAGCCGTGCCACTGCCCTGCATGCATTTGCAGCGGCCGGAAATGCCGCGATGGGCGTGGCCGGCCTGACCGGTGGCGCACTCGCGGGCGGCGGCACCCCGAGCATTGGCGTTCAGGTCAGCGTCGGATCGAGTCACAGCCGTCTTGATACGTCGGAAAGCCAGACGACGCAGCGCGGCTCGAACGTCACGGCCGGCGGCACCACTTCGCTGATTGCAACCGGCAACGGCACGCCGGGTAGCGGCAATATCACGGTGGCGGGTTCGAACGTGTCGGGCAACGACGTGTTGCTGGCCGCGAAGAATCAGATCGACCTGCAAAACACGACGAACACGGATTCAACGCGCAGCTCGAATTCGTCATCAAGCGCGAGCGTTGGTGTATCGATCGGCACGAACGGTATCGGGGTGTCAGCAGCCATGTCGCGCGCACACGGCGACGGCAACAGCGACGCCGTGATGCAGAACAACTCGCACGTGACCGGCGCGAACAGCGTGACGATGATCAGCGGCGGCGACACGAACGTGATTGGCTCGACTGTCTCGGGCCGGACGGTCACGGCGGACGTGGGCGGCAATCTGAACATGCGCAGCGTGCAGGATACGACCGTCAGCAGCGCGCATCAAAGCAGCGCAGGCGGCGGCCTCAGTGTCAGCACGATGGGCGGCAGTGCCAGCTTCAGTTCGTCAAAGGGGAACGCGAACGGCGACTACGCGGGCGTGAACGAACAGGCCGGGATTCAGGCGGGCGACGGTGGCTTCAATGTGAACGTCAAGGACAATACGGACCTGACGGGCGCGAAGATCGCCAGCACGGCCGACGCGTCGAAAAACTCGCTGACGACGGGCACGCTGACCACTCGCGATATCGAAAACCATTCAACCTACAACGCGGACAGCAGCGGCCTGAGCGCGGGTGCCGGAGTCGGGGTCACCGGCAAGGCCATCGGACCGGGGTCGGTCAGCGGTTCGGGCGGCGTCACGCCGATGATTTCGCAGTCGGACAGCGGTAGCGAGAACGCGACCACGCGTAGCGGCGTGAGCGCGGGCACGATAAATATCACGAATCCGGCGGGCCAGACGCAGGACGTGGCAAACCTGAATCGCGACACGTCGAACCTGAACGGAAGCGTATCGAAGACACCGGACGTGCAAAACCTGCTGGACCGGCAGGCGGACCTGATGAATGCGGGACAGGCGGCTGGTCAGGTCGTCGCGCAAGGTATCGGGGCCTATGCGGATACGAAGCAGAAAGACGCACAACGCGCGGCCGATGCCGCCAAGGCAGCGGGCGACACGACGGCACAGGCCGCCTATCAAGCCGAGGCGGATTCATGGGCAGAAGGCGGCACGAATCGCGTACTGATGCATACGGCTGGTGGTGCGGCCCTTGCGGGATTGGGCGGCGGTAACGCGCTTGCGGGTGCCGCAGGTGCTGCCCTTTCGTCGGCAGTAGCAGGCAAGCTGAACAGTCTTGCCGATTCGGTCGGCAATAGTACAGGTTCGATGCTGACCGGCAACGTTCTGTCGAACGTGCTAGCCGGTGCCGGCGGCGCTTTGATCGGCGGAACGTCGGGCGCGTTCACGGCAACGAATGCTGACCTGTACAACCGCGACCAGAGCAACGCTACGGGTACGGGAGGAACTGGGAGTGAGTTCCTTGACAAGGGACTGAGCTACGCTAAACAGTTCGGTAACGCCGCTCTTGAGATAGTGCCTGGCCACAAGATGGCGACCCAAGCTCAGACGGCACTTGCCAACGGCAACGTGGGTATGGGGGTCGCGCTGGCAGTTGGTTCGATTGGTGATGCCGCTCTAGGTGTTCTAACCTTCGGTGAAGGAAATGCTGTTAAGCAACTTGTCTCGGGAGTAAGTGCTGAGAGCGTGGCCGTTTCGAAAAAAGGGTTGGAGATCGTTTCTAGCCATCTGAGCCAATTTGGTGACGATGCAGCAAATGCGGGTATGTTGCAGCGCTTGCAAAGCGCTTTCGCCAACGGTCAAAGTGTTACGGGTGCTGATGCAAATTTCTATCTGCACGAGTTAACAGAGTCAACCCTCATGCGGCAAGGCATGAGTTATGATGTGGCACACGCAGCGGCAGTGACGAAATATGGTGTTTCGCCATTCCAGCTATATGCCCCCGAAGTAATTGATGCCAATCCTAGTTTGTTTAATAACGCCTGGAGAGCCGCCGCTGGCCTTCCCCCTAAAAAATGAAGACATTTAATCTCGAGAAATTTCGGAAAGCCCGACTTTGGATTAACGAGCTTCCTGATGCCACATACCACCCATTGGATATGGCCTCTCACGTCGTCACAGTGAAAAATCCGGGGCTCGCAAAAGTTCGGAGCGGCGCGGTCGAACTATTCGTTCCGCTTGGCGCCAGATCAATGTACGGGTTGGTCGGTGGGTATTTTGAGCCAGTAGAGAGTGATAGTTTGTCTGTCGAGATTTACTTGTCATCCTCTTCTGAGCGAATCCTTTCTGAGAATTTGGCAGGTCTGAACGATGAAGTACGCGTAGGCTTGCCTGCTGAGTATGTTGGTGGGGTTATCGCTGGCATTGATGCTGCCTGCTCGCGCATCGATTCAGTAGCAACAGGAAAACTTGTCATCAACTGCGCGGCGCATGGATTAATGGGCTCCAGCGAGGCAATCTATACTGAAGTTGCGGCTGCCTTGGTCAATCTCTTCCATTTCGGCGATGCCAGCATGACCGATTCTGAGTTGATCGCATTGCTTTAAAGTTGATCGTCGGCGCACATGAGATTTTGCTTGTTTTATTGGATAAATTTAGAATAAATGAAATTAAAACGGCAATTGATGGTGTTGCCCATTTCGGCGCTGGTGTCGATCGCAGCGCAAGCGCAACAGGCGCCAACGCCCGCCGATCAAGCCGCTGCCGCGCGCGCGAACGCCGAACAGGACCGACAGGCGCAACAACAACGTGACGCACAGCAGCGTGAAGCTGTGGTGCGTGCCCCTTCCGTCCGGTCGGACGTGCCGCAGATCGAAACGTATCCGACGTTGCCGGCCGAACAGCCGTGTTTCCGCATCGATCGGTTTGCGCTCGACGTGCCGGATTCGTTACCCGATGCCGCCAAGGCAATCGGGGCATCCGCCCTGCCGATGGACCGCTTCGCCTTCGCGCGTGAATGGCTCGCCCACTACGCGGGCCAGTGCGTCGGCAAGCAAGGTATCGATACGATCGTCAAGGGTCTGTCTCGCGCGGTCCTGGCGCGCGGCTACATCACGACGCGTGTGCTGCTGCCGGAACAAGACTTAACGACGGGTACGTTGAAGCTTGCACTGGTGCCCGGCACGATCCGGCATGTCCGCTTCGCCGACGAGAAATTGCGCGGCACCTGGAAGACGGCATTCCCGACGCGTGACGGCGACCTGTTGAACCTGCGCGACCTCGAACAAGGCCTGGAACAAATGAAGCGCGTCACCAGCCAGGACGTGTCGATGCAAATTGTGCCGGCGGACCTGCCCGGCGAAAGCGACGTGGTGCTGGATGTGAAGCGCGGCAAACCCTGGACCGTCGTCGCGTCGATCGACAATTCGGGCACGCGCGCGACGGGCAGGCTGCAGGGCAACCTGTCGATCGGCATCGACAACCCGCTTGGCCTGAACGACATTTTCAATGTCGGCGTGAGTCAAGATCTCGAATTCGGCGACAAGCGTTTGGGCTCGCACGGCTGGAACGGCTTCTATTCGATTCCATGGGGCTACTGGACCGCGACGCTGGCTGCGTACACGAACACCTACTATCAGCAGATTGCCGGTGTGAACCAGACGTTCGTGGCGAGCGGCAATTCAAAAACGATCGATTTCAAACTGGCCCGCGTGCTCGCACGTAGTCAGAACGACGTACTCGGCGCCTACGTCCGGCTGTCGCGCCGCTTCGGCGAAAGCTTCATCGAAGCAACGGAAATTCCACAGCAGCGCCGCAACAATACGGTTGTTGAACTCGGTCTGACCGATCGCCACTACTTCGCCGGCGCGCAGTTCGACGGCACACTCGCGTACCGTCAGGGCGTTGGCGCATTCGGTGCACGAGACGACCTGCTCGCGGCAGGCGGCGGCCCGACCTACCGATACAAGATGGCGGTCGTAGATGCGAACCTGTCGGTCCCATTCGCGATCGGCAAGCAGCCGTTCCGCTACGTCGGATCGATTCACGGCCAGTTCACCGGCAATACGCTTTACTACATCGATGACCTGACCATCGGTAGTCGCTATACGGTGCGCGGCTTCGACGGCGAAACGATGTTGGCGGCCGCGCGCGGCCTCTACTGGCGCAACGAGCTGCAAATGCCGATCGGACAGACCGGGCTGGCGGCCTACGCGGGCCTCGACTACGGACGAGTATGGGGCCCGCAGCCGATCGCGCTGGTTGGCACGCAACTCGCGGGGGCGGTGATCGGCGTCAAGGGCAGCGTCGCGACGCGCTTCGGTGGCTACGGCTATGACCTGTTCGCTGGCACGCCGGTGTACAAGCCCTCCGGTTTCCCGACAGCCCGGGTGACGCTAGGGTTTCAACTGACGGCCCAGTTTTGATGAAGACGCGCTCGAGCCGCTCGACCGCCCACTACGCCGAGGCGACAGGCGAGGACCTGGGACTGACGGTGTTTCTGACAGTACAGATCTCCGCCATCCTGTCCGCGAACCGCGCCCCCGCTGTGGCGGCGGCCACATTGTCAGCGCCGGCTTCTAAGCCTGTCAGATCGGCCGGCTGCCGATGTTCGACTGCCAGACGTGTGGACGCCATTTCGGCCGCGCGGCCAACACGCCGCTCTGCGAAAAACACCTCAAGAAGCTCGGTCTGTTCGTGTCCTTGCCGTCGCAACCGATCTCATGTCTCGAGGATGGGCAGCCAGCCGGCCGATATCGGGCAGCGTGTGGCGGCCTGGCGCGCGTGGCTGTTGCAGCTCGAAGTCCCCGACGACGTCAGGTCGGAGGTGAGAGTGAAGAGTTTCGAACGATGAGAAGCCTTGCTATCACGCCAGTATGGTCGTGAGCCGAAACTGGCGATCCGGGAAACGCGTGACCACGATCGCGCTGGCCGCGACAGAGTGGTGACGAGTTGACCGGGGGCTTCGCGACGCCGCGGCCAGTGACAACGTCAATCTGCGACGCGTAATACCATGATTGCACCGCGATTTCGCGCCTTGCCTTCAATGTCAGGCGGCAAGTGACATCTTTACTTCGCAATCGGGGACTATTTCATTTTGATCTGCGAATGACGATGTCAGGAATCCCGCGGCGATACGCCATCACGTGTCGCTTAGCGGCGACGATGCACTGGCAACTGCAATCGGCGCGGAACGAACCGCCCGCAGCTCACGACTCGACGTCGTGGGTCGTTTCGGAACGCGGCTTTTCCGCCGCAGGAAACGCACCGCCGCCGCGCGGCCGTTTCGGTTCGATCCGCATTTGCCGGATCACGCGCCGGAAATCGATCTCGTGCGCAGCCATCGTGCCGATCAGTTTCGCGATGACCGCGAGGTGGGACGGGACCGTGCCCTTGCTCGAATAGTTGGTGATCGAGCTTTCGTTCATCCGGATCAGCCGGGCGAACTCGCGCGCCGTCAGCTGTGCCTTCTTCAACTCCTGTTGGAATTCCGCATACGCCATTGCACACATGATGCTTCGTCTCCGTGAATCAGAAATCGGCCCGCGCGGCGCCGGCGCCGACGGGTGGCGTTCCCGTCGTGCCGGCGCCGCGGCGGGTTACATCTTCACCTGGTCGAGGAAGGTCTTCTTGCCGCTCTTGTAGCCGTAGATCGAGATGATCCCGTGCGTCAGGTCGCCCTTCGAATCGAACGTCGTCGTGCCGATCACGCCTTCGTACTTCGTCGACGGCATCGCCGCGAGGATCTTCGCCGGGTCGGTCGAGTTCGCGCGCTTCATCGCGTCGACCGCGATGTAGACCGCGTCATACGCGAACGGCGCATCGAACTTGATGCCCTGGTTGAAGCGCTTCTGATACTTCGCGAGGAAGTCCGCGCCGCCCGGCATCTTCTCGAGCGCCGCGCCGGCCTGCGAGCACAGCACGTTGTCGGCCGCCGGGCCGGCCAGATCGGCCAGCGAGTCGGTGCACACGCCGTCGCCCGACAGGATCTTCGCGCGCAGGCCGAGCTGCTTCGCCTGCTTCGCGAGCGGGCCGCCGGTGGCGTCCATGCCGCCGTACATGATCGCGTCCGGGTTCTCGCCCTTGACCTTGGTGAGAATCGCGCGGAAGTCGACTGCCTTGTCGTTGGTCGCGTCGTGCGACAGCACCTTCAGGCCGAGCGCCTTCGCCTTCTTCTCGAACTCGTTCGCGAGGCCCTGGCCGTACGCGGTCGAATCGTCGATCACCGCCACGCTCTTCACACCCTTCGACTGCGCGTAGCTCGCGAGCGCCGGGCCTTGCTGCGCGTCGGTCGCGACCACGCGGTAGGTCGTCTTGAAGCCTTGCTGCGTGTAGGTCGGGTTCGTGGCCGACGGCGAGATCTGCACGATGCCCGCGTCGCTGTAGATCTTCGACGCCGGGATCGACGTGCCCGAGTTCAGGTGGCCGATGACGGCGACGACCTTGTCGTCGACGAGCTTCTGCGCGACCTGCGTGGCCTGGCGCGGGTCGGCCGCGTCATCCTGCGCATCGAGTTGCAGCGTGATCTTCTTGCCGCCGATCGTGAGCCCCTTCGCATTGATTTCCTCGACCGCGAGGCGCGCACCGTTCTCGTTGTCCTTGCCGAGGTGCGAGATGCCGCCCGTCGTCGGTTCGACGCTGCCGATCTTCACGACCTGGTCGGCCATCGCGGTCGATGCGGCCGCGAACGCGGCGGCAGCCAGTACGACGGTGATCAGGGGTTTGCAGCGCATGCCGACAGTGCTTCGTTCCATCTGCCATCTCCGAATTGAATTTTCTTGCTATTGACGTCTCGACCGGCCGACGGCGAGGTCGGGGCGATCGGACGAGTCTCCGTACCCGTCATGGGCTTCACTTGCGTCGCGTCCTGCCCCGCGATGTGCCGACCGGGAAAGCGGGCGAATCGGGGCCTGATACGGTGCAATTCGTATGAATATATATGAAGCCGATTTTGCGCGCTGCAGCGAATCACGTAGCGGGGCGGCTGCGGCGCGTCCGGCGCCCGACATTCGAAGGCGCCGGATGCCGGAAATCGTGCGCCGCGGCAGGCCACAGGCTGCGATTCGCTGTCGACGGCCTTACGGCCGCATCCATTATTCGGCCGGCGGCCGGGACGAAGCCATGGACACTGATGTACGGTCAATCCGGAACTGTTCGGTCGATTTGTCTGCACAGTTTGGACGATTTCGATTGCGCATCCGGTTGCAGGGCCATGTTTCATCGGGATCGATGTCATCGTGTTAACGCAACTAACGGTCAAGCCCCGCAGCGTCGGCAAACTGGTGCAGAGCGACAGCCCACGCTACGCACTCCGCTTTGCAGATGCCGGGGTCGTCCCGACCGGCTCGCCTGCGGATCGCCGGGCCGATCGTGCCGCCCCGGTGCGGCTGCGATCCTAGGTACGTCCGCGCAGCGCCACGAAGATCACGCCGGCAATCGCCAGCAGGCCGCCGCACACCGTCTCGATACCGGGCCGCTCGCCTGTCAGCGCCATCGACAGGACCGTCGCGACCGCCGGCGTCAGATAGAGGAAGTTGGCGGCGCGCGCCGCGCCGAAGTAGCCGAGTGCGAAAGTCCAGGTCGCGTAGCCCAATGCAGCGGGGAAGATGCCGAGCACCAGGACTGCCAGCGTCGTATCGCGCGACCCGCTGCCCAGCGCAACGAGCGCGCCCGGCAGCCACGGCGTGAGCAGCAGCGCGCCGGCCAGCAGCGTGTACGCGGTGCAGGCCAGCGCGCCGTACACAGGAATCAGCCGACGCTGCAGCACGAAATAGCTGGCCGAACACAGGGCCGCGCCGAGAATGAGCGTGCTGCCCGCGCCGAGAACGAGGCCGCCCGGCTGCCCGCGCGCGATCACCGCGATGCCGGCGAGGCTGACCAGCGAGCCGAGCCAGCCCCAGCGATTGAAGCGCTCGCCGAGAAACACGGCGGCCAGCAGCGCCGTGAAGATCGGCAGCGTGTTCACGATGAAGCTTGCGGCGCCGGCCGATACGGTCTGCTCGCCGGTATTGAGCAGCGCGTTGTAGAGCGCGATGCCGAGAAAGCCGCACAGCAGGAAGCGCAGCGCGTCGCCGCGTGTCGGCACGCGCGGCCGTCGCGCCACCAGCCACGCGATGATCAGCACGGCGGCAGTGGCGAAGCGCGCCGCCGCGAGCTGCAGCGGCGTCAGGCCGTGCAGGCCGATCCGGATGAACGGGAAAGCGGACGCCCACGAAACGATCGTGAAGGCAACCGCGCCGGCCGCGACCAGCGGCTGCCGCGCAGGGCGCGACGACGGTGTGGAGAGTGTGTTCATGCGGCAATGATGCGGCGTGGCAAGATGCTAAGCTAGCGCACAGATCAGCACGCAGGTATGACCATGATTCACAGCTCGAGCCGGCGGCCGGCCGGTGCTTCAACCCGCGCGAAGCGCGCGCCAGCGGCGTCGCCCGCCGCAGCGCCGGCGCCGGGTTCGCGGCCGCCGCTCGCGAGCCTGGAGACGGTGTGCACGGTTGCGCGCGAGGGTTCGTTCCTGGCCGCGGCCGCCGTCTCCGGCGTGACGCACGGCGCGATCAGCCGGCGGGTGGCCGCTGTCGAAAACTGGCTCGGCCTGAGGTTGTTCGAACGGCATGCGCGCGGCGTGCGCCTCACGCCGGACGGCCAGCGCTTCGTCGGCCGGATCGAGCAGGCATTCGCGATCATCGACAGTGCGGCCGATCAGTGGCGCTCGCCGCGTACGCCGCGGCTGGTCAGGATGAGCGTGGTGCCGGCCTTCGCGCAGCTCTGGCTGTTCGAGCGCCAGCATGCGCTGGAGAGCGAGGCGCCCGCGTTGCGGATCGAACTCGGCATCGACCTTCGCAACGTGGATATCGCCGGCGGCGAAGCGGACCTGTCGGTCCGGTACGGGCGCGGCAACTGGCGTCAGCTCGAAACCCGCGCGTTCATGCCGGAGCGGCTTTATCCGGTCGCGCATCCGCGGCTCGCCGCGCAACTGGCGAAGGAGCGCCGTCGGCGCGGCGATGCCGCGCTGCTCGACCTGCCGTTGCTGCACGATTCCGATGTGACCGGCTGGCGCACGTGGTTCGATGCATTGGGCGTGCCGTTCAAGCCGCGCGCGCAGGATCGCCGTTTCGAGGATTACAACCTCGTGCTGGCCGCGGCCGAGGCCGGGCTCGGCGTGGCGCTGGCACGGGTGCCGCTCGCCGACGCCTATTTCAAGCGCAGCGAACTCGTGCGCGTGAGCCGGCATGAGGTCGATTCGGTGCTCCGGTATTACTTCGTGCACGCGAAGGGGGAGAATCGGCCGGAGGTGCTGGCGTTGATGGAGCGGATGCGGGCGGCGGTGGGGGCAGGCGGCTAGCCCGGGTTGGTGTATCGTGACGGCCCGCCACCGTACGCTGTTGGGGGCGAAGAAAGTGTTGTGCGATACGCGGTACTAGGCTCGGGCCGTCGGATCGACGACAATGCGACCGCGAAAAACGATGAGGTGGAGAGATGAACGAGATTAAATGTATGCATCCGTGCGGATGCAAGCGAGGTCAGTAATGAACAAGCCGGACAAGTCGTCGAAAGCGCGTGCCGCGCTCGACCAGCTGTTTTCGGGCATGGCGCCTGCGGATGCGACGCGCGCGTCGCGTCCGGGCAATCCGTTCGAAGCGAACGCAGACGACGCATCCGCCGGCACGGGCGGGCGCGGCGGTATCGAAGTCACGTTGTCGACCCGGATCCAGTTGCGCGGCTATCCGAATGCGAACGCATTCATGAAGCGCATGGCCGAAGCCTGGGGGCTGGAGTGGGGGATGTACGACAGCGTCAAGGCCATCGCGACGCTGCCCGTCGGATGGCGGGCGCGCCGGCTTCCGGAAGTCACGCAGATCGTCGACGGTCACGACGTGCTGCGCGCGGAGAGCAGCCTGCAGGGCGGCGAGATGTCGTACCTGAAAGTGCATCCGCGGTACTACATCGACGCCCGCAAGGGGTTCGGCTGGGGCAAGTCGTCGAAGGCGTCCGACGATCCGGATCTGGACGGCCCCGACTGGAACTGCTTCGTGATCGATCGCGAAAAGTCCATCGAAGTGCACGAACTGACGACCTCGTCGCTGAAAGCCGACATGGACAATGCGCGGGCGACGTTGCTGAAATGGCTCGACGAGAACTATCCGAAACATCGCGATCCTTTCGCGTACTGGACGGATTGCGAAGGGGCATCGTAATTTTGCGTGGCCGCCCGGTTCGGTATCGCGGGCAACCATTGCCCGGCCGGAATCGGAACGGGTGGGGCGCATGCCGCTCCGATGCATCGGCCGGCTGCGACGGGAGCGCCAATTGAAACGAGCCAGTTTCGTCCCGGTTCTCTGGGCAGCGTTCGGTGCCGCGGTCGGTTCAACCGTCGTCGAGCTGTTGCTCTGGCCGATCGTCGGCGACGACGCCATCGGCAACCTGTTGCGCGACACACGCCTCACGGCGGCCATCGTGATGGGGCGCGGCGTGCTCGGCGCGTCCGCCGGCTTCGATCCGCTGCTCATGGCGGTGGCGACCCTCGTGCACCTGGTGCTGTCGCTGGTCTATGCGGCCGTGCTGGCGAAGGCGATTCGCAACCTGTCGCTCGCGGCCGCGCTACTCGCAGGCGGCGCGTTCGGCCTCATCCTGTATGGCGTCAACCTGTACGCCTTCACCGCGATCTTCCCGTGGTTCATCCCGGTTCGCGGCGCGATCACGCTCGTGGCCCATCTGGTATTCGGGGTCACGGCAGCGGCTGCCTACCGCCTCGCGAGACGCTAGGCCGGACGCCAACTGCTGCAACGATTGCCGAAGTTGCCCGCGTCGGTCAATTGCACCAGACCCCTGGAATAAGCCGGCGCACTGCATCGTTTAGCCGTCAGGAGACCCGATATGAAGCGGCGGCACGTTAGCACCGCGTGGTGAATCGTGCACGGGCAATCCGATCGGCCGGGCGCCGCCAGCGGCGCCCGCGATCGAGTGGTCGGGGGCAATCAGGCAGGAGCCGATCATGTGCAACTGGTTTCGATCCGGGATAGGTATCGTCTGTCTCGGCTGTTCCGCGGCGGTGTTCGCGCAAACGTACGACGATCTGGCAGACAACACGACGAACTGCCGGGCGGTCGTCGCGCAGGCGAACATCGACGGCACGGAGCAGCAAATCGTGGGGCGTGCGTGCCTGCAGGACGACGGCACATGGCAGTTCGTGCAGAGTCCCGATGGTAGTGTTCTATGGTATCCGGCGGTGGACTATCCGTATGCCGACCTGTGGTACTGGGGGCCGCCGCTGTTCATCGGCGCGGGCGTGGGCTTCGTGTTCGTCGATCGTTTCCATCGCTTCCACCATTTCCACCACTTCGATCACGTCGTCCACTTCAACGGGATGGACCATCGCCGCTTCGGCGTGCCGATCGGCGCCGGCTTTCACCATGGCATGCCCCCGGCGGGCACCGTCGGCCACGGATTCGGCGGCATGCATCAGTTCGGTGGCATGAGCGGAGTCGGCGGCATGCGGCGACATTAGGCGCTGTTAGGCGGCGTTTCCGGGCGGATCCGCCGCCAGCGCATCTGCTAATCGAGCCGCCCGCGCAAGTCGTCGAACGGAATCATCACGTGCGTGCGATACGCGGGGCGCGCTTTCAGCCGTTCGTACCACGCCTGCACGTGCGGGATGTCCCGCCGTGCGATGTCGAGTTCGAAGTAGCGATACAGATGCGTGCCGGCCGCGATGTCGGCGAGCGTGAGCGTGTCGCCCGCGAGAAACGGCTGCCCGGCCAGCGCTGCATCGAGCGCCTGGAAGTGCCGCGCGCACTGCGCGATGCTTTGCTCGACGCGCGCCGTGTCGCGCTGCTTGGGTGGCGTCCGGAAGTAGCCGCGGAACACGCCGTTCAGGAACGTCGGCTGCAGCGTGGTTTGCGACCAGTCCATCCAGCGGTCGGCGCGCGACTGTTCGGCCGGGTCGTCGTGCCAGAAGCCGGGGCGTCCGTAACGCGCAGCGAGGTAGCGCAGGATGCTGTGCGATTCCCAGACGACCGTGCCGCCGTCGTCGATCACCGGCACGCGCCCGTGCGGGTTCATCGCGAGAAAAGCGGGCGTGTCGAGCACGCCGAACTGCCCGCCGGCCGGCACGTGCCGATGCGCGAGCGCGAGTTCGTCGACGAGCCACATCACCTTCTGGACGTTGAATGCATTGCGGCGCCCCCATACGGTCAGCATGCCGGCCTCCTTGTGTCGTGCGGAACGGGATCGCGGACAGTGTAAACGCGGCAGGCGCGCACCGAGGTGCGCGCCTGCCGGCTGTCGCCGTTGTCGATGTCGCCGTGCGGCGACGCGATTAGAACTTGTGGCGAATCCCGACGATCGCGAGTTCCTGCGTATCGGTGCCGGAGTTCACGCCGTACGAGCCGACCGACGCGGCGGCCTTCACGACCGCGCCGTTCGCGTTGAGCGTGTTGCCGCTCGCCTTCTGGTAGCCGAACAGCGCATACAGGTCGGTGCGTTTCGACAGCGCATAGTCCGCGCCGAGGTTGACCTGGTTGTAGTGCGCGGAAGACGGGCCCGTCAGCGACGTGTAGTTGTAGCCGACGCCCGCGCGCAGTGCCGGCGAGAACTGCCAGTTGAAGAACGCCGAGCCGTTGTTGAACTTCGCGTTCTGGCTGAAGGCCGACAGCGTGTCCGCGCCGTACTGCGTATTCGAATACGCGAGGCCGAAGGTCGCCGGCCCGGCCACGTACTGGCCGGCCACGCGCACGATCTGGATCGACTTCGCGCTCGAGAAGCCCTGGTTGATCACGGTGTTGAACAGCGTGTCCGAGCTGCTCGACCATGTGCGCACGCCGTTCGCGACGGTGGAGCCGCCGTTCGCGTAGAAGAAGCCGGCGCCGAGCGACAGCGGGCCGTTCGCGTAGCTTGCGCCGAAGCTGTACGTGCGGCCGCTGCCGGTGGCGCCCGCGACGCCGCCGAAGCCGTACAGCCCTTCGAACTGGAAGCCCGAGATCAGCGGGCTCGTGTATTTCACCGAGTTGCTGACGCGCAGGCTGTTGTCGTAGTTGTCGAGGTCGCCCGGCGTCGCGAACACGCCGCCGAAGTAGTTGTCCTGAGTGAGGCCCTGCACGAGATCGACGACCGGATCGTATTGGCGGCCGAGCGTCACGGTGCCGTACGTGCTGCTCGCGAGGCCGACGACGGCCTTGCGGCCGAACTCGCGCGAGCCCTGGCCGAGCGCGCCCGTGCCGATGTTGAAGCCGTTCTCGAGCTGGAACAGCGCGGCCAGGCCGCCGCCGAGATCCTCGGTGCCGCGCAGCCCCCAGCGGCTGCCCGACAGGTTGCCGCTGCTGAACTTGACTAGGCTCGACGCGTTGCTGCCGTTCGCGTTCTGCGCGTTGTGCACGTACGCGATGCCCGCATCGACGATGCCGTACAGCGTGACGCTGCTTTGCGCGTGCGCACCGGTGGCATAGAGCGCGGCCGGCAGCGCGAGCAGTGCGAGTGAACGGATCTGTTTCATTGTTGGATTCCCCCGTTGGTCGATTGGTCTGACGAGTCGGTGAACGATACGGATGACGCATCGTCGAGGGAACCAATAAATTGTCGGATCGTTATGAGGCGGTGCGGAGATGGGTGCGCGCGCAACGGATGGGCTGCCGGGGCGCGGGCCACGCGCGCATCGCGACGGGCGTGCCGCGCGATCCCGTGCGCAGATCAGCGTCGATCGTCGCCCGATACGAACAGCCGCGGCTGCGCGGCATTCAACGCGTCGTCTGCTTCCGGCCGCCACGGAAAGATCCCGTTGCGGTCCGGCCACAGCAGTTGGACGCACGGGAAGTCGTCGTTGCCGTAGAACCAGCGATTCCAGCCGAGATGAGCTTCATTGTGTGCTTTCTCGACAGGCATGAGGAGCGCGTTCGCGTTGCTGTAGACGGATGCGGTGACTTCGCCGACCGGCGGCGGCGTGCCGGCCGCGACCATCCGGTAGACGTCCCACAGCACGTCGTGGACGATGCGCGCCGGCAACGAGAACACGATGATTTCCGGAAAGCCGTGGTTGACCCACAGCCCGGTCGTGAACGAGAACCCTGGGTCGTCCCCTTCCGCAAACACTTCCGTGCGGAACCATCCGTGCTGGCGAATCTGGTTCACGAAGCGCTGCTCGTCTTCGTCGAGCACGGAATCGGGCGCGTCGAGCGCTGTGGCGATATCCGGTCGCGTGGTCATGCGTGCTCCTTGAAACTGCGTCGGGCGACAGGAGGCCGGGCGATGGCGTCCGGCCGGCGGGAAAGCGACCGCGGTCGAGTTTGCCGACGATCGCTGCGCCGCCATGTTGCCACAGCGGTTCCGCCTATTGCTCCGCGCCTTCCGCGTCCGCCGTTTCGCCGAGGAACCCGCCGCTCTGGTGCGCCCACAGCGCCGCATAGATGCCACCGGCCTGCAGCAGTTGCTGATGCGTGCCTTCCTCGACGATCCGCCCTTCGTCGAGCACGATCAGCCGGTCCATTGCCGCGATCGTCGACAGCCGGTGCGCGATCGCGATCACCGTCTTGCCGTGCATCAGGCCGTCGAGGCTGCGCTGGATCGCGACTTCGACCTCGGAATCGAGCGCGCTGGTCGCTTCGTCGAGCACGAGGATCGGCGCGTCCTTGAGCATCACGCGCGCGATCGCGACGCGCTGCCGCTGGCCGCCCGACAGCTTCACGCCGCGCTCGCCGACCTCGACGTCGTAGCCGCTGCGGCCGTGACGGTCGCGCAGCCGGTCGATGAACTCGGACGCCTCCGCGCGCACGGCCGCGTCGTGCATCTCGCGCTCGGTCGCGTCGGGGCGCCCGTACAGCAGGTTCTCGCGCATCGTCCGGTGCAGCAGCGACGTATCCTGCGTGACCATCCCGATCCCGCTGCGCAGGCTGTCCTGCGTGACGTGCGCGATGTCCTGCCCGTCGATCCGGATCGTGCCGCCGCCCACGTCGTAGAAGCGCAGCAGCAGGTTCACGAGCGTCGACTTGCCGGCGCCCGAGCGGCCGATCAGGCCGATCCGCTCGCCGGGCCGGATCGTCAGGTTCAGCCCGTCGAATACCGCACGGTCGTTGTCCTCGTGCGCGAACTGCACGTTGTCGAACACGATCCCGCCGCGCTGCACCGCGAGCGGCTTCGCATCGGGTGCGTCGACCACGCTGCGCACCTTCGTCAGCGTATTGATGCCGTCCTGGATCGTGCCGACGTTCTCGAACAGCTCGGTCATCTCCCACATGATCCAGTGCGAATAGCTCGACAGGCGCAGCGCCATCGCGATCACCGCCGCGACGACACCCGCGCTCACCTCGCCGTGCATCCACAGATACAGCGCGAGGCCGGTCGAGCCGACCAGCAGCAGCGTCGACAGCAGGTGGTTGACGACCTCGAATGCGCTGACGAGCCGCATCTGCGCGTCGCCGGTCGCCTTGAACGCTTCCATCGCGCGCCGCGCGTGGTCGGCTTCGCGCCGCGTGTGCGAGAACAGCTTCACGGTCGTGATGTTCGAATACGCGTCGGTGATGCGGCCCGTCATCAGCGCGCGCGCATCGGCCTGGCGGCTGCCGACCGCACCGAGGCGCGGCACGAAATACGCGCACGCCAGGCCGTAGCCGAGCGCCCACAGCGCGAGCGGGATCATCAGCCGCCAGTCGAAGCTGGCCGCGAGCGCGAGGATGCCGATCAGGTACGCGGCGACACCGATCACGACGTCGACCGACATGAACAACGCATCGCGCACCGCGAGCGCGGTCTGCATGATCTTGGTCGTCACGCGGCCCGCGAACTCGTTCGCGTAGAACGACAGGCTCTGGTCGAGCATCAGCCGGTGAAACAGCCAGCGCAGCCGCATCGGGAAGTTGATCGCGAGCACCTGGTGCTTGACCATCGTATGCAGCGCGATCAGCAGCGTACTGCCGGCGAGGATCGCCGCGAACCCGGCGAGCGTGCCGAAGTGGCGGCCGCCGAAATCGACCGGCGTCGCGGACGCGAGCCAGTCGACCACGCGGCCCATCATCGCGAACAGCGCGGCTTCGTACGCGGCCAGCGCGGCCGACGTCAGCGCGATCAGCAGGATCCAGCTGCGCGCGCCTTTCGTGCACGCCCAGACGAACGAGAAGAAACCCCGCGGCGGCGTGACGGGATCTTCGAGCGGGAAAGTCGGCAGGCGCCGTTCAAACCACGAAAACATTGAAACCTCTCCTTGATGCGGCCACGCCGACCGGCGCGGCCCGTATTGCCCGTTTCATGCACGACGCCCTTTGCTGTGGCGCCGTGTTGCACACGTGTTCACTGCGCCCGGATCCATGCCTCGATCGGGCCGAGCGTGTCCGGTGCATACGCATGGCGCCCGAGCGCCGTGTACAGCCACTGCTTCCATGTCGGCCAGTCGGACTCGAGCTGGTAGTCGAACCAGCCGGCGCGCAGCAGCGCATGCGTCGCATCGGGCACGACCGCCACGCGCCGGTCGGGCTGGTTCGCGAACGCATGCGTGTAAGTGTTCGCCTCGTCGAGCGGATCGACATTGCGGTCCTGCGCGCCCCACACCGCCAGCACGGGCCCCTGCATCGTCGCGAGCGCCTGTGAAGCGTCTTCCAGGTAGTTGCGCGCGATGAAGCCGAAGCGGCGCGGCTCGATGTCGGGACGGCGGCGCGGATCGGCCGGCACGTCCGCCTGGCCGAAGATCGCGTCGTTGTCGCGTCGCTCGGCGGCCAGTGTCGCATCGATTCGATCCGGCTGCAGGCCGGTTGCCTGGAGCTGCTGTCGCGTGAGGTAAGTGCCTTGCCGGCGCCAGCTGACGGCGCCGCCGACGATCACCGAGAACGCGGGCCGCACCGCATTCGCGACGCGCGGAATCACCCAGCCGCCCTGCGAGAAGCCGAGCAGGCCGATCTTCGGCGTGGGACCGACGGCGGCGCGCACGCGCGCCATCGCGGCGATCGTTTCGTTTGCGCGGTCCTGCATCGATTGCGCGAGCCAGTCGCCGCCGCTGCGGCCGGTGCCCTGCTTGTCCCATGCGAACACGCCGATGCCGGCGTCGAGCAGGCTGTTGACGAGCGGCAGCATCGCGTCGTCCGAGAAGCGCGTGCGCGGCCCGTCGCCGTGGACGAGCAGCACGATCGGCGCATCGGGCGCGTGGGCCGGCAATGCGAGCGTGCCGACGAGGTCGGCGTCGCCCGCGCGGAATGCGAGCGTCGACACTTCCGCGCCCTTCAACTCGAAATCGGACAGGCCGCGCAACACGACTGCACCCACCGCGGCCAGCAGGAGCAGGACGAGCGCGGTGCCGGCAATGACGATTCGTTTCAAGAGGCCCTCGGTGCGGTGGTGTGGGCGGACGTCGCAGGCGGCACGTACATCGGTACGGTACCTTGACGCCTGCGGGGCGTCGCCATGATAATAGATCGACTAATCAGTCTAATAAAGATTTGAGTGATCGTCGAGTTCGGAGTTCCTGTTGAGAAAAATCGACCCTGAAAGAGTGGAAGCGAAGCGGCGCCAGATCCTGGACGCTGCGATCGACTGTTTTGCGCGCGACGGCTTCCATGCGACGTCCACGGCCGCGATCTGCAAGGCGGCCGGCATGAGCCCCGGCAACCTGTTCCACTATTTCCCGACGAAGGCGGCGATCATCGAGGCGGTCGCGCAGGAGGACCAGCGCGAGATGGCCGAACTGTTCGCGCGGCATGCGAACGCCGACGATGCGCTGACCGCGATCGAGGAGATCGCGCTGGCGTTGATGGAATTGTCGAGCGATCCCGTCTATGCGCGCATCAGCGTCGAGACCGCGGCGGAGGCGACGCGCAATCCGGATGTCGCCGCGCTGTTCGCGGCCAACGAGGCGCAGGTGAAAGGGCGGATGGTCGCGCTGATCAAGCGCGGCGTCGCGCAAGGGAAGATCGACGGCAGCCTGAAGCCCGATCTGGTCGCGACCTGGCTGCTCGCGCTCGCGGAAGGCGCGGTCGGGCGCGTCGTGTTCGAGCCGGGGTTCAAGCCGCGCGCACACCGGGCGATGCTGCGGACGATCATTCAGCGGATGTTGAAGCCGCAATAAGGGTGGCGGGGCCGGTGGACGTGCGCTATCCGAGCCCGATGCATGCGTTGGGCGGCCTTGAGCCGGTGAGCGCGGGCGGGACGCCGGGCAGGGCACAGATCGCGCCCTTAAAAAAGTCCTTGACTGTCTATCTATGAGTAGATAAAGTTCGCTCCATGGAAACGAAACCGACCGTCCGCGAACAGATTCTCGACCACGCGATCACGCTGATGATGCTGCGCGGTTACAACGGCTTCAGCTATCGAGACCTGTCCGACCTGGTGGGCGTGAAGACGTCGAGCATCCACTATTACTTCCCGTCGAAGGACGACCTCGTGCTGGAAGCAGTGTCGGTTTATAGCGACGACGTCCTCTCGGCCATGCGGGCGATCGATCCGGCGCTGCCGGCCGACGTGAAGCTGAGCCTGTACACGAAGATGTTCGGCCGCACGCTCGGCGACGGCAACATGATCTGCCTGTGCGGGATGCTGGCGGCCGATATCGAATCGTTGCCGGAGAACGTGCGGCAGGCCGTGCAGGCATTCTTCAAGGCCAACGAGAGCTGGCTCGCGGAATTGCTGGCGCAGGGCGCGAAGGAAGGCACGCTGCAGTACAGCGGCAAGCCCGAAACGGCCGCGCGTACGTTGTATGCGGCGTTTCAGGGCAGCGTGCTGGCCAGCCGGCTGTTTCACACGCGGGCGCGTCTCGAGGATGTCGAGGCGGTCTGGAAAACGCGGTCCTGACGGGCCGCGCAGGCAGTCGGGCGGTTCGCCGCCTTTTGTTGGGTTTTGTTATCTATCTGGTGATAGATAGATAAAATGGGCAGGTGGATCAACCACCTGCATTTTTCGGGGATGTTTGTCTATCTATGAGTAGATAAACAAACGCGATGCCGGTTGCGGAGCAGCCGGCAAGCGGTCCCGGGTTGTAAGGCTGTTTCACTCACTGATGAAAAGGAGTCTGTCATGTCGATCGAAAAAGTGCTGTACCGCGCCCATGCAAAAGCCACCGGCGGCCGTGACGGCCGTGCGACGGTGCCCGAGAGCAACCTCGACCTGAAGCTGACCACGCCGCGCGAACTCGGCGGCGCGGGCGGCGCAGGCGCGAACCCCGAGCAACTGTTCGCCGCCGGCTACAGCGCGTGCTTCATCGGCGCGATGAAGTTCGTCGCAGCGCGCGACAAGATCGCGATGCCCGCGGATGCCGCGATCGAAGGCAGCGTCGGCATCGGCGCGATCCCGAACGGCTTCGGCATCGAAGTCGAACTGAAGATCTCGCTGCCGGGTCTCGATCGCGATGTCGCGCAGACGCTGATCGATCGTGCGCACCTCGTGTGCCCGTACTCGAATGCGACGCGCGGCAACATCGACGTCACGCTCACGCTCGTCTGATCGTACGCATTGCGAATCATCCATCGTCACATCGTCATTCACAGGTTGAGCCAAGGAGTTACATCATGAAGATCGTCAAGCCGCTGCTGATCGCTGCCGCCGTCGCCGCCGCACTGTCCGTCACGTCCACCGCGTTCGCCGCGGGCACCGGTGCCGACGCCGTGCGGCCCGATGCGACGACGAGCGCATTCCTCGCCGCGCTCAACGGGCAGAAGGGCCCGGGCCTCGAAACGCTGAGCCCCGCGAAGGCGCGCCAGGTGCTGGTCGATGCGCAGAACGGCACGAAGGTCGACCTGTCGGGTATCGACGTGTCGAACCGCACGATCGAACAGGACGGCTTGTCCGTGCCGGTGACGATCGTCCGCCCGCAAGGCGCGACGGGCACGCTGCCGGTGTTCATGTTCATTCACGGCGGCGGCTGGGTGCTCGGCGATTTCCCGACGCATGAACGCCTCGTGCGCGACCTCGTCGTGCAATCGGGCGCCGTCGCGGTGTTCGTGAACTACACGCCGTCGCCGGAAGCGCATTACCCGGTCGCGATCAACCAGGCGTATGCGGCAACGAAGTGGGTGGCCGCGCACGGCGCCGAGATCGGCGTCGACGGCAGCCGTCTCGCGGTGGTCGGCAACAGCGTCGGCGGGAACATGGCGGCCGTGGTGGCGCTGATGGCGAAGGACAAGGGCGGCCCCGCGATCCGTTTCCAGGGGCTGATGTGGCCGGTGACGGACCACAACTTCAACACAGGTTCGTACAACGCATATCAGCAGGGGCACTTCCTGACGCGGCCGATGATGAAGTGGTTCTGGGACGCCTATACGAAGAACGAAGCGCAACGCAACGAGATCTACGCGTCGCCGCTGCGCGCGAGCACCGCGCAGTTGAAGGGCCTGCCGCCCGCGCTGATCCAGGTCGCGCAGTTCGACGTGCTGCGTGACGAAGGCGAAGCGTACGGCCGCAAGCTCGACGCGGCCGGTGTCGAGGCAACGACCACGCGCTACGACGGCACGATCCACGATTTCGGCCTGCTGAACGCACTGGCCAACGATGCGCCGACGAAGGCGGCGATGAAGGCGATGGCGAACGAGATCGCGACGCGGTTGAAGTAAGCGGCGGCTCGCACTCGCGCCATGCTTGACGCGGTGCGAGTGCGCAGACTCGGCGGCGGGCTACGTGCCCGCCGTTTTTGCATGCGGCCGGCGGGCGGGAGGGTTCGCGCGACGCAGCGTGCCGGCCCGGCACCGCTATCCGGGCGCCTTCGCATGCAGCAGGCGTGCCATCGCCGCGCGCAGCTTGTCGCTCGGCACCGGCTTGTGCAGCAGCACGAACCCGCCGTGCTTCAGCCGGCCGGGCCGCCGCGCGGTCGTGTCGCCCGTGATCAGCATCGCGGGAATCGCCGTGTTGTATTCGTCGCGAATCCGCGCGATCGCACCGATCCCGTTCTGGTCGCCGTGCAGGTGAAGGTCGCAGATCAGCAGGGTCGGCCGTACCTCGCACGATGCCAGGCACGCGATCGCGTCATCGACCGACGCGGCCGTGACGACCCGGTAGCCCCAGCGTTCGAGCAGCATCGACATGCCGGCGCGGATCGCGCTTTCGTCGTCGATCACGACCACGAGGTGCGCAGCGGCAGCCGCCTCGTCGACGGCGATCTCGTCGGCGGCCACGCTCGGCTGCACGGCCGTGTCCAGCCGCACCAGCTGCAGTTCGAAGCACGAGCCCCGCCCGGGCTCGGAGCGCAGCGTCAGCGGGCAGTCGAGCAGCCCCGCGAGGCGCCGCACGATCGCCAGTCCAAGGCCCACGCCTTGTTCGTGGTCGCCGTCGCGATGGCGCAACTGGTAGTAGTCGTCGAATACGCGGGCCTGCTGGTCGGCCGGAATGCCGCGCCCGGTGTCGATGAACTGCAGGCGCACGTGCTGGTGCGTGCGCCGGCAGCCGACGACGATGCGTCCGGCGTCGGTATAGCGCACCGCATTCGACAGCAGGTTGCGTGCGATGCGCTCGATCAACACGGGATCGGAATCGACCACCGCGGCGCTGCGCACGTACGACAGCGACAGGCCTTTGCCGTGCGCGTCGGCGGCGACTTCGCGGCACACGCGTTCCAGCACCGCACCGATCGCGAACGGCCGGCGATGGACGGGCACGACGCCCGCGTCGAGCCGCGAGATGTCGAGGATCGCGGTGAACAGCGCATCCATCGCGTTGACGGACTGGTCGATGCGATCGACGAGCAGCGTGCCGTCGGCCGGCATCGGCACGTGTCGCAACGCGCCGACGAACAGGCTCAATGCGTGGACGGGCTGGCGCAGGTCGTGGCTCGCCGCCGCGAGAAAGCTCGACTTGACGTGCACGGCCTCCGTCGCGAGATCCTTTTGCCGCCGGAAGTTCTCGGCCAGCTGCGCGGCGCGCATGCGTTCGCGTTCGGCGATCCGCTGCGCGCGGATCAGTTGCAGCTGCATCTCGATCTGGTCGCGGAATTCCTCGACGAGCCGGATGTAGCGCTCCGAATACGCGTTCTCCTTGCAGTCGAGCAGGCAGATCGTGCCGAACGGCGTGTTGTCGGGCCAGCGGATCGGCAGGCCGAGATACGAGACCATGTTGACGCGCAGGTCCGGGTTGTTGCGCCACTGCGCCGATTGCCGCGCATCCGGCACGACCAGCGTGTCGCCGCTCGCGATGACCGCTTCGCAGTAGAGGCCGGAGCCGTGCAGCTCGGCCGATTCGCCCGGATAGAACGGGTTGCCGGTGTTGCGGCTTGCCACCAGCACCTGGATGTCGCGGCCGACGTTACGCATGATCAGCCCGGCCGGCACGCCGACGATTTCCGCCATCAGGTCGACGAGGCGCTGCCAGCGCGCGATCACGTCGGCGGCGAGGTCGAACGGGACTTCATGCTCGGCCGGCGCTTCGGGCGGCTCGTCGACACGCGTCATGCGCACGCTCCTCGAACGGGCGGGGGAGATGGGAAAAATTTAGGCGTTCCGCGGCGACATGGCAATGTCGCGACGCGTGCGGGCGTCGGATCAGAGGAGGCCGGCCTTCCTGCCGGCCGCCGCCGCCTGGGTGCGATTGATGACGTTCAGCGCCTTGAAGATCGCGGTGATGTGCGCCTTGACGGTCTTTTCCGACAGGCCGAGCTTGTCGGCGATGACCTTGTTCGGCACGCCTTCCGCGAGATACCGCAGTACTTCGACCTGACGCTGCGTCAGCGTCGAACCGCGTGCCGCAGCGGCGCCGTCAGGCGGCCGTGGCGCGGGGTCGTCGAGCAGGAGCGGCGGCACGTAGCGTTCGCCGTTGAGTGCGATCCGGATGGCGGACAGCAGCGTGCGCGGGCTCGCGGACTTCGGCACGTAGCCCATCGCGCCCTGCGCGAACGCGCTGCGCACGGCGCCGGGATCCTCGGACGACGACAGCACGATGACCGGGAGCCCGGGGCGCATCGTCGCGAATACGGAGAGGGCGTCGAGGCCGTCCATGCCCTGCAGCTTCAGGTCGAGCACGATGGCGTCGAGGTCGGCATGCTCGTCGAGCAGCCGCACCGCGTCGTCGGCGCTGTTCGCCTGGACGACGACAGTATCGCCGTCACCCCGGCGCAACAGCATCTCCACGCCGTCCCGCAGGATGGCGTGATCGTCGACGATCAGAATTTTCATGAGGACGGTTAAATAAGAAAAGCCGGGGCCGGACCGGCAAGAATGTACCGGATTGTACAAGACGAAAGTCTTAATACTAAAGTCGTGTTTATCGGGCATTTGTCTTGCGTCTAACGTCGCGTTTACATTCAGCGGAATATCGCCGAGACTCAATCACGACAGTTCGCAATGCAGGCGAATGCGGGCACGCCATACGATGTGTTGCCGCATCGCCGCGATGTGAACGACTAAGCAAGCGGCCGCTTCAGGACTGAATGGCGGCGCGATGCACGCGCATCCTGCGCGTCGTTCGGCGACGGTGAATTTCGGTTATTCACGCCGAACGAAAAAATAACGGTTCGTAATAACCGCATTATCGGCACGTATTCTGACGGTGAATCATTGATCCTGATCGCGCATGAATCGAGGTGAACGATGAAGGTTGCCAACGACAGTGATGCAATGTGGGAACTGAACATGTCGTATCTTTGGCTTGCGCAGCGGCTGCTGCAGTCGGATCGCGCAACCGGCATGTTCCGCCTGGGTGTGACCGCCGACGTCGCCGCCGCGCTGGCCGCGCTGTCGATGAAGCACATGAACGAGCTCGCATCGACGGGGCAGCTGATCTGCGCATTGCGGCCGGGACGGTACGGCGTGCTGTCGGCGCTGACCCGTGCGACGCCGCCGGTCGATCTCGTGCGCGTGCATACCGCGATGGTGCTGGCCGGCCTTGCGCTACCCGACGAGGAAACATCGTGAGCGGCCACGCCGGGCGGCACGGCCTCGCGGACGATGCGCAGCTGACGATGCACGCGGCGGCGCTGATCCGGCTCGGCGCGCGGCTGCAGATGCTGGAGATCGAGTGCGGATTGCCGCGCGACCGTCTCGTGCGCCTGTATCGCGAAGTGCGCGGCGGCGCCGCGCCGAAGGGGCTGCTGCCGTCGTCCACCGACTGGTACATGACGTGGTTCGCGAACATCCACGCATCGCTGTTCCACAGCATCTACCGCTTCCTGCGCAACCGGGCGGGCTGCCCGCGGCTCGAGGCGCTCGTCAAGGCCTATACGCTGTACGCCGAACATGGCGATGCCGTGGGTCTCGCGCTGCCGCTGGACCTGACGCGAGCGTGGATGCTGGTGCGCTTCGTCGACGCGGGCGTGCTCGACATCGCGCAATGCCGCGATTGCGGCGCGGCGTTCATCACCTACCGCCACGCACTGCGCCGGCATCCCGTCTGCGTCGCGTGCCGGCTGCCGCCGCGCGCCGGCAAGCGCGCAGTCGGGGAGACGCCGTGCGTGGCACCCGGCGCGCGTCGCGCACGGCGGCAGGACGCACGTGCGGCCGTCGCGTCCTGTCACGACGGCGGGAGCGTCGCAGGCGAATCGTCGGGAGAATGGCGTGCAGTCTAGCGGGGCAACGGCAACGGCAACGGCTGCGGCGGGCCCCGTGTGGCTCGCGGCGAACGGTGGCGGCCGGCGCGTCGGGTCGGCCGGTGCGGCGCGCTCGCC
>NZ_JAAGPO010000057.1:0-247 GCF_017104825.1 Burkholderia sp. Ac-20345
GGCGGCGGGTCATTAAAAAAAAAAAAAAAAAAAACAACTAAAATTACACCGCCACGGTCACTAAATTGTATGTTATATACTATCTCCAGTGAGAATCAATGAATAGTGTCGCTGCTGCGTGTGATGAAGACCGGATGGTTCTCTATGAGGGTCATGATCTCCAGGTTGAGTAGCTCGTTGCTGCATGTGTGTTTGTAGTTTGTGATTGTGACTTATAGATGCCGTCATTGAGTTCTCCACTCGATGT
>NZ_JAAGPO010000058.1:0-57079 GCF_017104825.1 Burkholderia sp. Ac-20345
GCGCTGCTTCCGCCCGCAGCGCTCGCCCCCGCTGGCGGCTGGGCGAGCTGCGGTTGCGACGCACCCGCCGACAGCGCGGCGGCCGATGCGGCCACTTCTGACGCCGGCACCCATTCCTCGACGATACCGCCCGATACCGCTTCGGGCGCCGATGCCGCCGACGCGGCCGAGGCCGCGCCTGCGTCGGCCTCGGGTGCACGTTCCACCCGCTGTGTCCTGACCGGCGCGGGCGCCTTCTTCGACTCGGGCGGGAACCACGTGTCGAACAGGTCCGTCACGCGCTCGCGCAGCGACGCGAACCAGCCCGGCGACGGCTCGGTATCGAATTTCATCTTCGTGTCGACGATCCGGGCGCGCTGCGCACGCTGGAAGAAATCGCCGACGATCGGCAGCGCACTGTGCGCGCCCTGCCCCCAGTAATCGCTGCGCAGCGTCACGCGGCCGTCGTCGAAACCGACCCACGCACCGGCGACGAGGCCGGGCTGCATCAGGATGAACCAGCCGTCCGCATTGTCCTGCGTCGTGCCCGTCTTGCCGGCCACGTCGCCGCGGATCCCGAAGCGCGTACGGATGCTGCCGCCCGTGCCACGCGTCACGACATCGCGCATCACGCTGAGCAGCGTCTTGTCGGTTTCAGCGTCGAGCCCGCGCTCGGGCGGCGCCGGCGCGTATTCGGCGAGCACGTCGCCCTGGCGGTTCTCGATGCGCGTCACCATCTGCGGCTCGACATACAGCCCGCCGTTCGCGATCGTCGCGTACGACGCGACCATCTCCTTCAGCGTGACCGGGCTCGTGCCGAGCGCAAGCGACGGCACGCGTTCAAGCGGGCTTTCGCGCACGCCCATGTCGCGTGCGAGCCTTGCCACGGAAGCCGGCCCGACCTTCTCCATTACCTGCGCGGTGATCCGGTTGCGCGACAGCGCGACCGCGTCGCGCAGCGTCATCGGCTTGCCGGTTGGCGGCACGTCGTCGTTCGGCCGCCAGATCTCGCCGCCCTTCAACGGGATCTCGACCGCCTGGTCGATGAATGTGTCGTCCGGCGTCATCCCGTTCGCGAACGCCACGCCATAGACGAACGGCTTGAACGTCGAGCCCGGCTGGCGCCGCGCCTGCGCGACGTGGTCGAACGGTTCGTTGGTGAAGTCGCGGCTGCCGACCCACGCGCGGATCTGCCCGTCGCGCGGATCGATCGCAAGGAAGCCGGCCTGCACGTCGGTCTTCGTCTTGCACAGCGCGCGCAAGAAACCGCGGTCGGCCGCGAGCAGCTTCATCGCGGCCGCGTCGTCCTTGCCGGCGTCCTGCGCGGCCTTGTATTCGGGCGACTCGCGCATGAAGGTGCGGAACACCTCGTTGTCGGTGCCGCAGCCGTCGCGGCCGCTCCACGCGTTGTTCGCGATGCCCTGCAGCTGGTTGCCCTGCAGCGTGAGCGCCTGCGTCGCCATCTGCTGCAGCCGCGAGTCGATCGTCGTGCGCACGATCAGCCCGTCCGAGTAGATGTTGTAGTCGTTGCGGTCGGCCCACGCGATCAGCCATTTGCGCAGCTGCTGCGCGAAATGCGGCGCGGGCCCCGGCGGTTCCTTCTGGCGCTCGAAGTCGATCCGCAGCGACCGGCGCTGCAACTGCGCGAACTGCGCGGGCGACAGCTTGCCGTACTTCACCATCTGGCCGAGCACCGTGTTGCGCCGCTGCAGCGCGCGCTCGGGATTCAGCACCGGGTTGTAGTAGCTGTTGCCTTTCAGCATGCCGACGAGCGTCGCGCTGTCGAGCACGTCGAGCTCATCGGCCGACTTGTCGAAATAGGTGCGCGCGGCCATCTCGACGCCGTACGCGTTGTACAGGAACGGCACCGTGTTCAGGTAGGTCTCGAGGATCTGGTCCTTGCTGTAGACGGCCTCGATCTTCAGCGCGGTGATCGCCTCCTTCACCTTGCGCGTGAGCGTCGGCGCGCGGCCGATCTCGTCCGGATACAGGTTGCGCGCGAGCTGCTGCGTGATCGTCGAGCCGCCCTGGCGGCTGCCCGAGAACGTATGGAGCGCGGCCGACGCCGTGCGCTTCCAGTCGAGGCCGTGGTGCTCGTAGAAACGGTGATCCTCGGTCGCGATCAGCGCGTCGACCATGTGCGGCGAGATCTGCTTGAGCGGCACCCACTCTCGGTTCGACGGCTTGAATTCGGCCAGCAGCTTGCCGTCGGCGGACAGCACCTGCGCGGGCTGGTCGACGCGTGCCTTGCGGATGTCGCCGATGCCCGGCGTGAACGGGATGAGCACGACCACGTACACCACGAACAGCACCGGCACGGCGGCGCCGGCAAGCAGCACGCCGCGGCGCGTCGGGTGACGGACATGGTGCCACGCGGTGGCGGCGAGAGGCTTGACCCGCGCGACGGCGGCAGCCGCGACGGGTTGGGCGCGCGCGACCCATCTGGCACAGAAGTCACGCACTGACGACACGTTTCGGCGATTCACGCGGGTGGAGCTCGGCTGAAAAGGGTGCATCGTACCAAACTCGCGCGGGCCGCCGGACTGCGACGGCGTGGCGGCGGCACACACGGCGCGGCCGCGCGGCGGTTCACACGCAAAAAAGGCGCGCGCCCCGCAACGGGGACGACGCGCCAAGCCTGGTACTACAAGCGGGAGGCCGCGCCACGCGCAGCCGATCGGCGCGGCAACTCAGCGCACGAGAAAACCGTAGGTCAGCGGATCGCGTTCGTCGACGATCCAGTTCGCGAACCCGCAGATATGCGCGCTACCCTCCACTTCCGGAATCACGGCCGGGATGTCGCCGACCGTCGTTTCGCGCAGCACGCGCCCCTTGAAGACCGTGCCGACGATCGATTCGTTGACGAGCGTGTCGCCGGCCGCAAGCAGCCCGCGCTGGTAGAGCTGTGCGACGCGCCCGCCTGTGCCGGAACCCGTCGGCGAGCGGTCGACCTCGCGATCCGCGAACACGCAGCAGTTCGCCTGCGTAGAGCCCGGGTGGCGCGGCGCGTTCGCGATGATCGTGCCGTAGATATGGTTGATTTCAGGGATCTCAGGATGCACGACCGGGTACTTTGCGTTCGCGGCGGCCTTCACTTCCGCGCCGAAGCGAATCAGCTTTTCCACCGCCGCTTCGCGCACCGGCAGGTCGAACGGCGCACCGTCGACGTAGAAATAGAACGCGCCGCCGTACGCGATGTCGCCCGTCACCGTGCCGAACGACGGCGTCTCGACCGACACGTCGCGCTGCCAGATGAACGACGGCACGTTGACGAAGCGCACGGGCCCCGCATGCTCGCCGTCCCACTTGACGAACGCCTCGATGAAGCCGCACGGCGCGTCGATGCCGACCCGCGTTTCCGGCACCGTGCGCTGCACCCAGCCGAGCTCGACGGCCGCGGTCGACAGTGCGATCACGCCGTGCCCGCAATGGTCGCTGTAGCCTTCGTTGTGCACGAAGATCACGCCGAAATCGGCATTCGGCGACACGGGCTCGGTCAGGTAGCCGCCGTACATGTCGGCGTGGCCGCGCGGTTCGAACATCAGCGCGCGGCGGATCTCGTCGGCGTTTTCCTTGAGCCACGCGCGGCGCTGGACGATCGTGGCGCCGGCCGCGCGCGGCAGCCCGCTCGTGACGATGCGGAACGCTTCGCCGCCCGTATGGACTTCGACGGTGGAAAGGGATCGGGAAATTTTCATGGTCGAGCGAAGGGGTTAAACGAAGAACGGCGGCTGCGCCGCCGTCCGATGGCAGGCTGGCAGGTTACTTCGCGTACGGTTCCGGCAGGCCATTGCGGATCACGTAGACGGACGTCGGCGCGCCCTTCAGGTCGCCGTTCGCGTCGAACGAATAGGTACCCGCGACGCCCGCGTAGTTCGACTTCGCGAGCTGCGCGATCAGCTTCGCCTTGTCGGTGGTCGTACCGGCCTTGACCATCGCATCGGCGAGCAGCTTCATCCCGTCGTAGTAGTTCACGCCGTAGACCTGCGTATCGGTGTGATACGTGTCGTGGTACTTCTTCAGGAATTCGCGGCCGGCCGCCGTCTTCTCGAGCGCGACGCCGCCCTGCGCGCAGTAGACGATCGACGCCGCGTCGCCCGCGACCTTGCCCATGTCGGCCGAGCAGATGCCGTCGCCGCCGAGCAGCTTCGCGCGCAGACCGCGCTGCTTCATCTGCTTGGCCATCGGCGCGCCTTGTGCCGCATAGCCGCCGAGGAAGATCACGTCCGGGTTGCTGGCCTTGATCTTGGTGAGAATGCCGAGGAAGTCGGTGGCCGACGAATTCGTGAATTCCTGGTCGACGATCTTGATCCCGTTCGCCTTCGCGACGTTCATGAACTGCTCGGCAACGCCCTGCCCGTACGCGGTGCGGTCGTCGATCACGGCGGCGGTTTTCGCATTCAGCGTCTTCGCGGCGAAGGTGGCCATCGTGCCGCCGAGCTGTTCGTCGCTCGCGCCGATCCGGAAGATGTTCTTGAAGCCCTGCTTGGTCAGCGCCGGGTTCGACGCAACCGGCAGCATCGGCACGCCGGCAGTCGAGTACACGCGCGATGCCGGAATCGCGACGCCCGAGTTGTACGGGCCAAGCACCGCGACGACGCCCTTGTCGACGAGATTCTGTGCAACCTGCACGCCGGCCTTCGGGTCGGCCTGGTCGTCGTCGGAAACCAGTTTGAAGGTGACGGTCTTGCCGGCGACCTTGATGCCGGCCTTGTTGAGTTCGTCGACGGCCAGGCGCGCGCCGTTTTCATTGTCCTTGCCGTTCGCGGCCTGCGGGCCGGTCAGCGGCGCCGAATGGCCGATCATCACGACTTCCTGCGCGTGCGCGGAAGTCAGCGCGCCGGCGGCGATGGCCACCGAGAGCGCGGTAACGAGGTGTCGCATGATGTCTCCTGATTGGTTTTGTGTGAAACCAATGTAGGACACGCGTGGTCACCATGCAAGCAATTTCAAAATAAAAACTTCGATTCTGGTCATTTTTCAGACCAGAACGAGCCTGGCGTTGTCACTTCGGCGTGATGTCGCGCCGCACGCGGCGGATGTGCTGCTCGACATAGAACGCCGCCGCGTCGGCGTCGCCGGACACGATCGCCTCGTAGATCAGCCGGTGCTCGGACACGTAGAGCCGGATCCGGCCCGCGTCGTAGATGCCGTCGTCCTTCAGCCGCTTCCACAGCGGCTGGTCCATCGTCTTCGCGACTTCGTCCGCGATCTTCACGATCAGCGCGTCGCCGGTCATCAGCGCGAGCTGCCGGTGGAACAGCCGGTCGCTCTCGTTCCACAACGCGCGCTGATGCGGATCGTCGACGTCGGTAATGGTTTCCATCTGGGCCAGATAGCGTTCGGCGCCCGGGTCGGCACGGCCGTGCGCGGCCGCGAGGCGTGCGATCGCGGGCTCCAGGATCAGCCGCACGTCGAGCGTCGACGTCGGGCTGAAATCGGGTTCGGATGCGCGGTGCGTGTCGCCGCGATGCGCGAGCACGTCGAGCGGCGATGCGACGACGTAGGTGCCCGAATTGCGCTTCGTGAACACGAGCCCTTCGTTCTGCAGCGCGCCGAGCGCTTCGCGCACGGCCGGCCGGCCGACCTGGAACAGCCCCGCGAGTTCGCGCTCGGACGGCAGCCGCGACTCGGCGGCATAGCGCCCGGCGCGGATCTCGTCGCGGATCTTCTCGGCCACCTGCTCGTAGATCTGCAGCGGCCTGAAACCGCCTTCGAGTGTGTCGGGACGCGCGGACATCATCGTATGGCTCCTGCCCGGTCGCGGGCGTGAATCTGGAATGGGTTCGCACTATACCGGAGCGCGCCGGCATCGAGGCCATGGCGGCCCTTCTGGACAGATATTAGAACCAAAAGCGGCGAGGCGCTTTATTTTCTGGGTTGCGGGTGGGCCAGCAAGTGGTATAGATTCGATCCACACTGCCTTGTGTCACGGTATCCGGCAGCCCTGTGGCGGGCGCGGCATGCGCCCGTCGTCCACGCTCACCGACGCATGCGACGTACACGATGACCGCTCTTTCCCCGATTCCCGTTTTCGATGCGGCCGACACGGCCGCGCTGCTCGACTACCCGGCGCTGCTCGCCACGCTCAGGCAGGCCGTCGCCGACTATGCGGCGGGCGAGATCGTCAGCCCCGAGCGCCTGGTCGTGCCGCTGCAGGCCGGCGGCGTGATGCTGTCGATGCCGTCGAGCGCGCGCGACCTCGCGACCCACAAGCTCGTGAACGTGTGCCCCGGCAACGGCGCGCGCGGGCTGCCGACGATCCTCGGCCAGGTGACCGCCTACGACGCGACCACCGGCGAGATGCGCTTCGCGCTCGACGGCCCGACGGTCACCGGACGCCGCACGGCGGCCATCACCGCGCTCGGCATCCAGGCGCTGCACGGCGCCACCCCGCACGACATCCTGCTGATCGGCACCGGCAAGCAGGCGGCCAATCACGCGGAAGCGCTCGCCGCGATCTTTCCCGAAGCGCGCCTCCACGTGCGCGGCAAGAGTGCCGACAGCGTGGCCGCCTTCTGTGCCGCACACCGCGCGCATGCGCCGCGTCTCATCCCGCTCGACGGCGACGCGATTCCCGATGCGATCGATGTCGTCGTCACGCTGACGACGAGCCGCACGCCTGTCTATCGCGAAGCCGCGCGCGAAGGCCGGCTTGTGGTCGGCGTCGGCGCGTTCACCGCGGACGCGGCCGAGATCGACGCGAACACGGTGCGCGCCAGCCGGCTGGTCGTCGACGATCCGGCCGGCGCGCGCCACGAAGCGGGCGACCTGATCGTCGCGCAGGTCGACTGGCAGCACGTCGCGTCGCTCGCCGACGTGCTGGGCGGCGCATTCGACCGCAACGGGCCGCTACTGTTCAAGAGCGTCGGCTGTGCGGCGTGGGATCTCGCCGCGTGCCGCACGGTGCGCGATGCGCTGGCCGCGCGCCGGGCCGGCTGACCCGGCGGCGCAACCCTTCAGCCGCTTTCGCGGCACCATCACCTCGAGGCCGCTCCGGCGGTTTCCCGTACGCGTTGTAGGAATCGCCCTACAACGCGTCGCACCGGCCTACATCAACTTCCAATTCGGCCGATTTCATTTTCGGCGGCGCAACACGATACTGCCCGCATGAATGCCAGCCAGTTACCCGCCGCGCTCCGGGTGTTTCTCGTCGATCACGCCGTCGCCGTCAGGCAGCGGATCGCGCTGCTTGTCGGCGCGATCCGCGGCGTCGCCGTCGTGGGCGAAGCGGAAGACGGCCAGGACGCGTGGACGCACATCCGCAGCAGCCACGCGGATGTGGTGATCGTCGACCTGCGGCTGGCGGACGGCAGCGGTCTCGACCTGATCGGGACGCTGTCGAAGGCCGCGCCGCGCATCGTCACGATCGTGCTGACGAATCACTCGGCGCCGGCATTCCGAGAGGCATGCGCGTCGGCCGGAGCCGATTACTTCTTCGACAAGACTGTCGAATTCGACGCCGCATGCCGTGTCATCGAATCCCTGGTGCACGCTCGCGCGCACCGCCCCTGACGAGCCGGAGTGACTCATGTCCACAGCCACCACCTGCGCCGCCGACGTATCCATCACGCCTCGGCCGACGATTCCGCTTCGCGCGGTCACGCGTGCCGACGCCGCCAAACATCCCGCCGCGCGTTGCTCGGTGTGCGCGATGCGCTCGATGTGCCTGCCGCCGCACCTGACTGCGGCCGAATACGGCCGCCTCGACGCGATCATCTGCACGACCCGGCAGGTGCGCCAGGGCGACGCACTGTTCCGCACCGACGATCCGTTCCAGAGCATCTATGCGGTGCGCGCGGGTTCGTTCAAGACGGTGATGATGCATCGCGACGGCCGCGAGCACGTGACGGGCTTCCAGATTGCCGGTGAAACGCTCGGGATGGACGGCATCGGCGGCGGCCAGCATTGCTGCGACGCGATCGCGCTCGAAGACAGCGTCGTGTGCATCATCCCGTTCGGCGCGCTCGAAGCGGCGTGCCGCGAGATCAAGCCGATGCAGCACTTCCTCTACCAGATGCTGAGCAGCGAGATCGTCCGCGAATCGAGCCAGATGCTGCTGCTCGGCACGATGTCGGCCGAGCAGCGCGTCGCTCATTTCCTGCTGAACCTGTCGTCGCGCTTCGAGGCGCGCGGCTATTCGGCGACGGAATTCAACCTGCGGATGACGCGCGAGGAAATCGGCTGCTTTCTCGGGATGAAGCTCGAAACCGTCAGCCGGATGTTCTCGCGGTTCCATCGCGAAGCGCTGGTCGAAACGCGCGGCAAGCGCGTGCGCATCATCGACTCGCAAGCGCTCGCACGGGTCTGACGGAACAAGTCCAGGACTACGTCCGGCGGCGTGCGCGGCCCAGGCCCCGCGCGCGATGCATCATCGCACCGCGCCGCCGGTCGCCGTGTCGCGCAACCCCACCGTTGCACCGCCCGCCTGGCACGCGATCAGCGCCTGTTCGGCCTGCCTGAACGCGCGGCCCAGCACATCGTCCACATCGTTGCCGACGCACGGCGGCAGCGGCCAGAGTGCCGCGTCGTGCATCACGAGGTCGAGCCGCACGTCGTACTCGCGTGCGCCATCGGCGGCGACACGCGATTCGATCGCGAGGTGGCAGCCGGCAATCAGCGCGCGAAACCGTTCGAGCCGCACCAGCTGCGCGCCGGCTTCGGCTTCAACCGCGGCGGAACCCGCGAATCCAAGGCAGGCGATCTGCATGCCCACGCCCATGTCGTGTCTCCTGACGGGGCCGCCCGCTCGTCGACCGCCTTGCATGTGCCGCCCGCACCGAAAGGCGGCGGCACGTGTTGCCCGTGGCACGGCGCGATTTCTTCGATCGCTGCCCGGCCGATAGTCTGCCCGCGCCTTCGTCGGCGCGGGATCGTTCATACGTTGAAGGTCTGCGACGTCTTCATCTCGATCCACGTCATGCCGGCCCGCAGCCCTTCGATCATCGCCTCGCGCTCGGTTGGATACGCATGGCTGTGCTCGAAAGTGTGATGAAAACGCGCGGCACCACTGCCATGCTCGACCGACACACGGCAGCGGAATTCGCCCGATTCGCACGGGCGCGTCTCGACTTCGACGGACCAGTCGCGTTCGTGAATGTTGCCCTGCAGTGTCATGCACCCTCCTGGGGCTGGGGTATCAGTCTCCGAGCCGGAAGTGGCCGCTGTGCAGCAGCACCGGCCGGCCGCCGATTTCCTCGAGCATCCGTCGCGCCATCGCCTCGATCGCCGACCTGTGCGCCTCGAACGCAGCCAGCAGGTCGCGTTCGAGCAGCGACGGCGCGCCGAAATGATCTTCCAGTGCCTCGGCCGTGACCGCGCACTGTACGCAACGCCCGTCGACCAGTGCCGAAAACGCCACGACCAGGTCGCGTGCGCAATATTCGGGTGGTTCCGGCGGGAAGGCAATCTGCATCTGTCCGCCTGTCATCGTCGTGATCGCTCCATGACAAGAGCATAGTGGTGCGCGCGCCCGCACGCTTGACCCACGTCAACCGGTTCGCTGCGCCGCACGATAACGGCGCGGCAGCATGCCGGCGCGGCTGTACGACGCCGCGTCAGCCCGCTTTCAGCCCGCGTCGGGCTCGATCGCCGCGCCGCGCTCCGCGAGCAGCTCGCGCAGCACGCTGCGGTGGCAATGACGCTCGTCTTCGCAGTAACAGCCGATCGAGAACGCGGTGGTCGCCGACAGCGCCGCCAGCAGGTCCAGCACCTTCGGCGCGTCGCCATGCGCCATCTCGGCGCGGAAGTGGCGCTTGAACGCGTTCCATTCCGCATCGGTTTCGGCGGCCTGCGCCTGCGCAACGAGTTCGGGGCTCGGCGACAGCGTCGGCAACCATACATCATAGTAGTTGCGCGACGCGAATTCCGCCTTCGGCACACCGCGCGGCGGCCGCCGTACCGTTCCGATCCGCAGGCCTTCGCCGGCCGCGCGCGGCGTGCCGAGCTGGATGATCCGGATGCCCATGTCGCTCCTTCCGAGTTGCGTCAGATTCCGTGATCGTACCCCCGCGCCTGCCCCCGCGTCAGCCGGGTGGCGCACATTGCGCCGCATAATAAAAAACCGGCTGCTCCCTTGCGGGAGACAGCCGGTTCGGCCAGTCGCGTTGCGCGCGGGGCGCGCCGCGATCAGACGCCGCTCTTCAGCACCTTGCCGATTGCGTCCGCGACGATGGCGACGTTCGAGTCGTTCAGGCCCGCGACGCACATCCGGCCCGAACGCAGGATGTACACGCCGTGCACTTCGCGCAACGCGTCGACCTGCGATTCGGTCAGGCCCGTGTACGTGAACATCCCGCGCTGCTTCACGTAGCGCGTCAGTGCCTCGCCGCTGACGTGGTCGCGCAGGCCGTCATGGATCGACTGGCGCATCCGCGCAATGCGGCGGCACATCGCCGACAGTTCCTCTTCCCACTGCTTGCGCAGCGCAGGCGTGCCGAGCACGGCCGCCACGACCTTCGCGCCGTAGGTTTGCGGGTTGCTGTAGTTCGAGCGCACGGCGCCGGCCAGTTGGCCGAGCACGCGGTCGGCCGCGGCGGCGTCCTCGCAGACGACGCTCAGGCCGCCCACGCGCTCGCCGTACAGCGAGAAGTTCTTCGAGAACGAGTTCGCGACCAGCGCCGGCACGCCTCGGCGGGCCAGTTCGCGCACCGCGAACGCGTCCGCGTCGAGGCCCGCGCCGAAGCCCTGGTACGCCATGTCGACGAACGGCAGCAGCCCGCGCGCCTCGATCACGTCGATCAGCTTCTCCCACTGGCCTTCGTCGAGGTCGACACCGGTCGGGTTATGGCAGCACGCGTGCAGCAGCACGATGCTGCGCGCCGGCAGCGCGTCGATCGCCGCGAGCATCGCGTCGAACTTCAGGCCGCCCGTCGCCTCGTCGTAGTACGGGTACGTGTTCACCGTGAAGCCGGCGCGCTCGAAGATGAAGCGGTGGTTTTCCCAGCTCGGGTCGCTGAGCCATACCTGCGAATCCGGGAAGTAGCGCTTCAGGAAATCGGCGCCCACCTTCAGTGCGCCGGAGCCGCCGAGCGTTTGCAGCGTCGCGATGCGGCCGGCCACGCGGGCCGGGTGATCGGCGCCGAACACGAGCGCCTGCACGGCGTCGCGATACGCGGCCAGGCCGACCATCGGCAGGTACGGCTTCGCGCTGCTGTCGCGCTGCAGCGCGGTTTCGGCTTCGCGCACGGCGCCCATCACCGGAATCCGGCCTTCGGCATCGAAGTAGATGCCGATGCTCAGGTTGACCTTCTGGTCGCGCGGATCTTTCTGGAAGTTCTCGTTGAGCGTCAGGATCGGGTCGCCCGGGTACGCGTCGATGTGTTCGAACATGGCTATGTCGGTCTCGTTTGGAAGAATGATCGGTCGTGGCCTGCGTCAGCGTGCGGATGCGCCATCATGCACCGCGTAGCCTGCATTCTTCTGACGGAAGCGATACCCGACCGCGAGCACCGCGAGCCATACCGGGATCAGGTACACCGACAGGCGGAGATCCGGCGTCAGGTACATCACGACGAGAATGCCGGCCATGAATGCCAGGCACAGGTAATTCGTGAAAGGATAGCCCAGACTGCGGAAGGAAGTCTCCTCCCCGGCTGCACGCTTGGCCTGGCGGAACTTCAGGTGGATCAGCGTGATCATCGCCCAGTTGATGATCAGCGCCGACACGACGAGGCCCATCAGCACCTCGAACGCCTTGCCCGGCATGAAGTAGTTGACCAGCACGCACACGCCGGTCGCGAGCGCCGACGCGCCGAGCGCGGCGAGCGGAATGCCGCGCTTGTTCACCGAGCACAGCACCTTCGGCGCGTTGCCCTGCTTCGCGAGGCCGAACAGCATCCGGCTGTTGCTGTACACGCCGCTGTTGTAGACCGACAGCGCGGCCGTCAGCACGACCACGTTCAGCACGTTGGCCACCAGGTTGCTGCTCATCGCGTGGAAGATCAGCACGAACGGGCTGCCGCCGGTGACGACCTTTTCCCACGGATACAGCGACAGCAGCACGGCGAGCGCGCCGATGTAGAAAATCAGGATGCGGTAGATCACCTGGTTGGTCGCGCGCGGAATGCTGCGCTTCGGATCGTCGGCCTCGGCCGCGGTGATGCCGATCAGCTCCAGCCCGCCGAACGAGAACATGATCGCGGCCATCGACATCACGAGCCCCGACACGCCGTTCGGGAAGAAGCCGCCGTGCTGCCACAGGTTCCGGACACTCGCCTCCGGCCCTGCATGGCCGCTCGCGAGCAGCCAGCCGCCGAAGCCGATCATCCCGACGATCGCGGCGACCTTGATGATCGAGAACCAGAATTCCGTCTCGCCGTACGACTTCACGCTTGCCAGGTTGAGCAGGTTGATCGCGACGAAGAAGACCAGCGCCGACACCCAGGTCGGCACGCCGGGCCACCAGTACTGCACGTAGATCCCGACGGCCGACAGCTCGGCCATGCTGACGAGGATGTACAGCACCCAGTAGTTCCAGCCCGACAGGAAGCCGGTGAAGTGGCCGACGTACTTGTTGGCGAAGTAGCTGAACGAGCCGGCGACGGGCTCGTCGACGACCATCTCGCCGAGCTGGCGCATGATGAAGAACGCGACGATGCCGGCCACCGCGTAGCCGAGCAGCACGGACGGGCCGGCCATCTTGATCGTCTGCGCGATGCCGAGGAACAGCCCCGTGCCGAGCGCGCCGCCGAGCGCAATCAGCTGGATGTGCCGGTTCTTCAGCCCGCGCTTCAGGCCGTCGCTCTCGTTTCCAGAAACCATGTCTTCTCCACTCTGTCCGCCTCCGCCTGAAGCGGTGCGGCGCGCCTCGGTGTGCCGGGCGCTGTTTTGCTGTGCCGGGGCCGTTCGTGGAGCCGCCGGGTTGGGGACTGCAATCTTCGCGTGGCGGCGCCCGATTCGCGTCGGCGTGCCCGCCAGACCGGCCGCCGACTGTCGCCGCGCCGCATTGCTGCGTTCGCACACGAAAATCCGGCGTCAGTTTAGCGTCGCGACGGCGAAATCGGGTTTCGTAACCCGTTCATGCAAACCCTACATTATGAGATAAGATTGCATCCAGGAGACAAATGAGGAAACAAAAATGCATGAACCGGTTCTGGATCGCCTCGATCGCCATCTGCTATCGATCCTGCAGGAGAACGGCCGCGCGTCGAACCTCGATCTGGCGAAGGCCGTCGGCCTGTCGCCCGCGCAGACGCTGCGCCGCCACCGGCGACTGGAAGAGATCGGCGCGATCCGTCGCTACGAAACCCGGTTGTGCCCCGACACGCTCGGTTTCGGCGTCACCGCTTTCGTGCACGTGACGATGGAGCGCGGGCATATCCGCGACCTGTCGAAGTTCCAGAAACTGGTGTCCGATCTCGCGCAGATCCAGGAGTGCTTCTCGGTGACGGGCGACATCGACTATGTCCTGAAGGTCGTCGCGCACGACCTGAAAGGCTTGTCGCGATTCCTGCTCGAGACGCTGATGCGC
Source organism: Burkholderia sp. Ac-20345 (assembly GCF_017104825.1). Classification (NCBI taxonomy): domain Bacteria; kingdom Pseudomonadati; phylum Pseudomonadota; class Betaproteobacteria; order Burkholderiales; family Burkholderiaceae; genus Burkholderia; species Burkholderia sp. Ac-20345. The sequence continues at coordinate 13,451 of NZ_JAAGPO010000058.1, forward strand.
ATTCCCGGCGTGAGCGGCGTGCATTCGAGCGTGTGCCTCGACGAGATCAAGTGCACGAGTGCGATGCCGGTTGAGGCCTGAGGTGGCGGGCCGCGCGCCCGACCCACCCGGCCGGCCCGCTCACCGCACCGCTTCAAACGCACTGATCAGCAACGCCCCTGCCGCGATCACCACGCAACCAGCCGCCCGGCGCGGCGTCAGCCGCTCGCCGAGATACACGCGTGCGATCAGCGCCGCGAACACCACGCTCGTTTCGCGCAGCGCCGATACCGGCCCCATCGGCGCACGATCCATCGCCCAGATCACGATGCCGTACGCGAGCGCCGCGAATACGCCGCCGCACGCCGCCTTCGCCGTTTCGCCGACATCCTGCGTCAGCCGCAACGGCCCCGCCCGCAGCCGGTAGTACGCGGCCATCATCGCGCCCGTCAGCACGAACATCCACGCGGTATAGCCGACCGTGTTGCCGCTTTCCCGCACGCCGATCCCGTCGACCACGCTGTAGGCCGCGATCGACACGCCGGTCGCGAACGCGGTCGGCAGCACCTGCATCATCCGGTGCTTCGCGCCGCGCCCGCGTTCCAGGCCGATCGCCAGGATGCCCGCGCAGATCAGCACGAGCCCGCATTGCGCGCCGGCATTCAAGTGCTCGCCCGCGAACGCCGCCGCGCCGATCGTGACGAGCAGCGGCGCGGTGCCGCGCGCGACCGGGTATGCGACGGTCAGGTCGCCGTGCTCGTATGCGCGCACCAGCAGCAGCGTATAGACGACGTGCAGTACAGCAGACGCGACGACATAGAGCCAGCTCGCAGGCGTGATCGGCGCCGCGGCCGGCAGGAACAGCAGCGCGAACAGCCCGATCGCGATCTGCAGCACCGTGGCCGACCGCAGCCGGTCGCCGCTGCTGCGGACGAGCGCGTTCCATGACGCATGCAGGAACGCCGCACACAGAACCGCAAACAGAACGGGGATCGGCACGTTGAATACTCACGGACGGTCGGCCACGCGGAATCGTCGCCGCAGGGCGTTCATCGTATGAATCCGTCATCCGATTGTCAAAAAACCGGCGCAGCGCAGCACCGTGCGCAAACCAGCCGACCCCGCCCTTTCGCCCGCCCCGCGCGGGATCCGCGGCAGCGACCCCGCGCGCAGCCGTATGTGACGCAAAAGTGGCAGGCGGTCTGCCCCTTTCCGTTCTCTTTCGTCCGGCATTCCGCCGTAATGAAATCGATACCGCAGCGCAACCATCGCGAAACCACTCCGTCCCCATATCTTCATACGGGACTGTTCCAATGCGCGTGCTCTCTCACGAGCTCCGCGCCGAACCGACACGGCGACGGGGCCGCTCTCCACCATCGAAGACCTTACCTGGAGTTTCCCGATGTTCCGTCAAGCCTTGCTCGTCACCGCCTGCGCAGCCGCAGCGCTGGCGCTGTTCGCCTGCGGCGGCAGCGACGACCCCACGTCGACGCCTGCCGTGTCGTCGCAGGATGCGCTGCAGACCGCCACGCCGATCAAGCACGTCGTCGTGATCTACGGTGAAAACATCTCGTTCGACCACTACTTCGGCACCTACCCGAACGCGACGAACCCGTCGGGCGAACCGGCGTTCACCGCCAAGTCCGGCACGCCGACGCCCAACGGGCTGACGGGCACGCTGCTCACCGCGAACCCGAACTTCACGAACACGGCCAACGGCACCGACGCGGCGAACCCGTTCCGCCTCGACCGCACGCAGGCCGCGACCGCCGACCAGAACCACGCATACACGGCCGAACAGCAGGCCGAGGACAACGGCCTTGCCGACCTGTTCCCGAAATACACCGGCAAGGGCTCGTCCGGCGGCGCCGGCGCGTTCGGCACGAAGGGCCAGGTGATGGGCTACTTCGACGGCAACACCGTGACCGCGCTGTGGAACTACGCGCAGCGCTTCGCGATGAGCGACAACATGTACACGACGTCGTATGGCCCGTCGACGCCGGGCGCGCTGAACGTCATCTCGGGCCAGACCAACGGGATGCAGATCGTCAAGACGTCGAAGCAGCCGTCGACGCTCGCGGCCAGCTCGTACTACATCAATGACGGCCAGGGCGGCTTCACGATGATCAACGACGTCGACCCGGGCTTCGACGTGTGCTCGAGCACGACCGACCAGGCGATGATGGCCGGCAAGAACATCGGCGACCTGCTGAACGGCGCGAAGATCACGTGGGGCGGCTTCATGGGCGGCTTCAACCTGTCGACGACGAACGGCAACGGCACCACGGGCTGCAGCCGCAGCACGGTCGCCACCGCCGTGAACGCCGCGACGTCGGACTACATCCCGCACCACAACTGGTTCCAGTACTACGCGTCGACCGCTAACCCGCAGCACACGCGCCCGAGCTCGGTCGCGGCGATCGGCTCGAGCCTCCAGACGGACGGCAAGACCACCGAACCGGCGAACCACCAGTACGACACGGACGACTTCTTCGCGGCCGTGAAGGCCGGCAACTTCCCGTCGGTCAGCTACCTGAAGGCCCCGGCCGCACAGGACGCGCACGCAGGCTATTCGGATCCGCTCGACGAGCAGGCGTTCGTGACGAAGGTCGTCAACTTCCTGCAGCAGCAGCCGGACTGGCAGAACACGGCCGTGATCGTCACCTATGACGACTCGGACGGCTGGTACGACCACGTGTACACGGCACCGACCCGCGCGTCGTCGGACCCGGTCGACCAGGTCAACGGCAGCGGCAAGTGCGGCACGGGCGGCACCACCGGCGTGAACGGCACGACCGTGAACGGCCGCTGCGGCCCGGGCGTGCGCATTCCGCTGATCGTGATCTCGCCGTACGCGAAGCAGAACTACGTCGACCACACGATGATCGACCAGTCGTCCGTCGTGCGCTTCATCGAGGACAACTGGCTCGGCGGCCAGCGCATCGGCGGTGGTTCGTTCGATGCGACGGCGGGCGACTTGCGCGCGCTGTTCGACTTCACGTCGAAGCCGAACACGACGCCGCTGTATCTCGACCCGACGCTCGGCACGGCATTGAGCGCGGCACCGGCGATCTGACCGGTATTGCATGACCGCATGGCCGGCGCATCACGCGCCGGCCGTTTCCGTTTAACGCGCCGCTTCGTGCGGCGCCCGATTTCCGACCGACAGCATGACAGCTCGCCCTGCGTTCCCGTCTCCCGACACCACCGGCAACCGCGCGTCGCGCACGCCATCCCGCCTCCTGCGCCGCGCGGCGTTCGTGATCGGCGCCGCCGTGCTCGGCTACGGCGCGTTCGCGATCGCGTTCCCTGCGCAGGTGCCCGCGGCGATCGGCACCGTCGTCGCCGACTGGACGGGCGCGAACCCGCATCCGGTCGTGCTGCAGCGGCCCGCCGCGCAGCCGCTGTCGGCGGTCGCGCAGCTCGGGCGGGCGCTGTTCGCCGATCCGTCGCTGTCCGCGTCGGGCAAGCAGTCGTGCGCGTCGTGCCACAGCCCCGATCATGCGTACGGCCCGCCGAACGCGCTCGACGTGCAGCCGGGCGGCCTCGCGATGACGCAGCAGGGCTATCGCCCGCCGCCGTCGCTGATGTACCTGTATCGCCAGCCGAATTTCAGCATCGGCCCCGACGCCGGTGAAAACGACGCCGCACCGAGCGTCGCGCAACAGGCCGCGTCGGCGGCCGGTGTCGTGAAGGCGCAGAAGGTGGCCGGCACGTCGGCCGCGCCGCAGCTCGTGCCGCAGGGCGGGATGTTCTGGGACGGCCGTGCCGATACGCTGCAGCAGCAGGCGTTCGGCCCGCTGCTGAATCCGGTCGAGATGGCGAACGCGAGCATCGACGACGTCGCGCGCAAGCTCGCGCAGTCGTCGCACCGCGCGCAGCTCGAGCAGCTGTTCGGCGCGCGTGTGTTCGACAGCCCGCAACTCGCCGTGTCGGAGGCGATGTTCGCGATCGCGCGCTATCAGGTGGAGGATCCGTCGTTCCACCCGTACAACAGCAAGTACGACCGCTGGCTCGAAGGCCGTGCGCGCCTCACGCAGGCCGAGTTGCGCGGGCTGCGCCTGTTCAACGATCCGGACAAGGCGAATTGCGCGGGCTGCCACCTGTCGAAACCCGGCAAGGACGGGCTGCCGCCGATGTTTACCGATTACCAGTACGAGGCGCTCGGCGCGCCGCGCAACAAGGAACTGGTGCAGAACCGCAACCCGGCGTTCTACGATCTCGGCGTGTGCGGGCCGTTCCGCGACGACCTGAAGGACCAGACGCAGTATTGCGCGATGTTCCTGACGCCGACGCTGCGCAACTCGGCGACGCGCCAGGTGTTCTTCCACAACGGTGTGTTCCACACGCTCGACCAGGTGATGGCGTTCTATAACGAGCGCAGCATCTCGCCGCAGAAGTTCTATTCGCGCGGCGCGGACGGCAAGGTCGACGAGTACGACGACATCCCGCCGAAATATCGTGCGAACGTCGACGTGACCGATGCGCCGTTCGATCGCAAACCGGGCGACAAGCCCGCGATGACGGCGCAGGATATCAAGGATATCGAAGCGTTCCTCGACACGCTGAACGACGAGCCGGTGCGGCACTGAGTACCGGTTGACCGCCGCGCCGCGTCTTGTCAGCGGCGCGCGCGGATGCAAGCGAAAGACGGCGGCTCCGCGTGGAGCCGTTCCGACGCGGTCTTCATCCCTTGCTGGCGGCTTCGGTTCAGCGAACCGGTCAACGCCTGGCCATTGCCCCGTGCGTCGCGCCGCCACGACGCACGATGCGGGCGCCGAACCCGGCCCGCATCGCGCGCTGCATCGTCAGAACAGATACATCCCCGCGACGAACACGACGCCCGAGAACAGCAGCGTCGTCACGCAATACCCCATGATGTCGCGTACGCCGAGCCCGGCGATCGCCAGCGCAGGCAACGCCCAGAACGGCTGCGCCATGTTGGTCCAGGCCTCGCCGTACGCGATCGCCATCGCGGCCTTGCCGAGATCGGCACCGAGCGCTTGCGCTGCCGGCATCACGAACGGGCCCTGCACGACCCAGTGGCCGCCGCCGGACGGCACCGCGAAATTGATCACGGCCGAGCTCAGGAACGCGAGCAGCGGGAACGTGTGCACGTTCGCGATATCGACGAACCACTTCGTGATCACGCCCGCGAGCCCCGAGTGATCCATCAGCGCCTGGATGCCCGCGTAGAACGGGAACTGGATCATGATCCCCGACGCGCCGCGCGCCGCACCGGCCACTGCACGTGCATAGGCCATCGGCGTACGGTGCAGCAGGATGCCGGCCGCGAGGAACGCAAGGTTGACGGTGTCGATGTCGAGCGCGAAGCCCTTCTGCACGAACTTCAGCACGAGGAACGCCGCACACAGCGCCGCGACGAGGACCGACAGCGCGCGGCTCTCCTCCATCCGCTCCGCGAACGTCGCGTCGGGCCCGAGCTGGCGCTCGACGCTCGGCGGTTCGGCCAGCAGCGCCGGATCGACGCTGACGACGTCGCCGGGCTTCGGCATCATCATGCGCGCGAGGAACGGCAGCATCACGATCAGGCCGATCGTGATGAACGCGTTGTAGCCGGTGAAGATCGTCTCAGACACGGGAATCAGCCCGATGGTCTTCTCCATCGGATTGCCCTTTGTGGCCGCGACGAGCGGAACCGAACCCGACAATCCCCCGTGCCAGCTCAGGAAGCCCATGTACGCGGACGCGACGAGCAGCCGGTAATCGCTGCCGGCGACTCGACGCGCCACTTCACGCGCGAGCATCGCGCCGAGCACGAGGCCGAAGCCCCAGTTGATCGCGCACGCGAGCGCGCCGACGAACGCGACGAGCATCACGCCCTGCCCCGGCGTGCGCGCGGTGCTCGCGAGCGCGACAAGCATGCGCTTCACGGGCGGCGAACTCGCGAGTGCGTGCCCGGTGACGAGAATCATCACCATTTGCATCGAGAACGCGAGCAGGTTCCAGAAACCCGAACCCCACATCGTCGTGAGCTGCGCGGGCGTATTCGGCGTGAGGCCGAACGCGAGCGCGAACGTGACGATCGTCAGCAGGATCGCGAAAATCAACGGGTCGGGCAACACGCGGTGGACCACCTGCGTGAAAAAGCGGGAAATACGCTGAATCAACTTGAGCTCCTCGTTTCCTGATAGGGACGTCCGCGCGTGTCGTTGTTGGTTGAGGCGCGGAAACGCGCGGATTCTTGCACAGAACCGGCGGACGCGCTTTGGAGGGCGCGGTTGCGATTGCGTGCTGGCGCGAACAGGGAAACGGGGGAGAAAAACGGCGACCGGCGGTGCAATCGGCACCGCCGGTGACAAGCCCGGATGCGCGTGCTTTAACGAACGGCCGTCGCAGGTGTGCTCACGGTCGCAACCGCATTCACCCGCCTCTCGGCCAGCCGCTGCGCAAACCGGTACGCGACAAGCGAGCCGGCCACGGCAAGCAGCATCGGCACGAGGCTATCGTGATCCGCGCGCGTGAACTCGGCCAGCAGCACCACCGCCGTGATCGGCATCTGCATCGACGCGGCGAGAAACGCGGTCGCGCCGACGAGCGCGCACCCGCCGATCGACGCGCCCGGCCACACGAGGCTCCACAGCCCGCCGAGCACGACGCCGAGCAGCGCGCCGTTCGCGAGGCCCGGCGTCAGCAGGCCGCCTTCCGCACCCGCTCGCAGGCTGCCGGCCTCGATCAGCACCTTCAGCACGAGCAGCGCCGCGGCGAGGCCGATCGTCAGCGTGCCGTCGAAGCCCAGCGACGCCGGCCCCTTGCCATTGCCGAGCAATTGCGGAAACCGGATCGCGAGCACGCCGATCACCGCGAAATTGACCAGCGCGAGCACCGGCAGCCGCCAGTCTTTCGGCGCGTTCGCCCGCGCACGCGTCGTGAGCCGCACGAAGCCGTATGCGGCGAAGCCGAACAACGGCCCGCAGACGATCGACCACGCTACCAGCGGCGTGCTCAACACGAACGGCGGCACCGTGTACTGGTGTTCGTTGCCGAGGCCGATCCACGCAACGGCCGCGGCGATTGCCGACGTCGCGACCGCGATGACCAGCGCACGCAGTTCGAACGTGCCGAGCAGCACTTCGAGCACGAAGATCGCGCCGCCGAGCGGCACGTTATAGACGGCCGCCAGGCCCGCGCCGGCGCCACATGCGACCATCAGCCGGCAATCGTCGGGCGTGAGCCCCGCCGCATGCGCCAGCCGCCCGGCAAGCAGTGAACCGATTTCGCGCGGCGCGACTTCGCGGCCGAGCGGCGAGCCGAGCGCGACGGTGACGATCTGCAGCAGCGCGTGAACCGTCGTGCTGACGAACGGCATCCGCGGATCGGCCGCGCGCACCGCGCGGCGGATGCTGACGAGCGGCCGGCCATAGCGGTACAGCGCCCACCAGCCGCCGCCGGCGACGATCCCGCAGACGATCAGCACCGCGAGCCGGCGCAGCGGATCGGCACCGGTCACGCCGGTGAGGAAGCTCTCGGTGCCGATCACGTGCGCGACGCTATAGCCGTACGCGACATGCTGGATCGCGTGCAGCAGCAGCGCGAGCAGCATGCCGCCGAGGCCCGCGCCGACGCCGGTCAGGATCGTGACGACGGCCACGCGCGCGAACGGGCTGGCGGCCGGCGAAGAGGATGCGGGGGCGGACGGGAGATCGAGGCGCATGGGGTCGGCGAATGGAATCGAAAGGACGGCGCGCAACACGCGCGCCGTCATCAGGTCCGAATCGTAGGCCGGCGCTCATCATGAGACAAACGTATTTTTCGAATCGACTCATGCATTTCATGAATACATGAAGATCGGCGGACTGTGACGGCCCGCCGCCCGCGTCGAGTCCGCGTCAATCCGGATACATGACGCGCTCAGGTTCGCGCCGCAGGATCACCTTCCCGTGGCGGATCGACAGCGTGGCCTTGGCCTGCCGGCGCACCGCTTCATAGTCGCTGTCCGCATCGAGCACGACGAGATTTGCCGGACGCCCGACCGCGATGCCGTAGCCGTCGCCGAGGTGCATCGTCGTCGCGCTGTGGTCGGTCACGAAGTCGAGGCAGCGCTGCAGGTCCTGGTAACCCATCATGTGGCAGATATGGAGGCCCGCATCGAGCACGCGCAGGATGTTGCCGTTGCCGAGCGGATACCACGGGTCCTTGATCGAATCCTGCCCGAAGCACACGTTGATGCCCGCGCGATCGAGTTCCGCGACGCGCGTAACGCCGCGCCGCTTCGGAAACGTGTCGAAGCGCCCCTGCAGGTGGATGCTTTCGGTCGGGCACGAGATGAAGTTCAGGCCCGCGCGCTTCAGCAAGCGGAACAGCTTCGAGCAGTATGCGTTGTCGTACGAGCCCATCGCGGTCGTGTGGCTCGCGGTCACGCGCGCGCCCATCCCGCGCACGCGCGTCTCTTCCGCGAGCACTTCGAGGAAGCGCGAATGCGGATCGTCGGTTTCGTCGCAATGCACGTCGACGAGGCAACCGGTGCGCTCCGCAAGATCCATCAGGAAGCGGATCGAGCTGACGCCCTGCTCGCGCGTGTTCTCGAAATGCGGAATCCCGCCGACGACGTCCGCGCCCAGTTCGATCGCCTGCTCCATCAGCGCGCGGCCGCCGTCGAACGATTCGATGCCTTCCTGCGGAAACGCGACGATCTGCAGGTCGATCAGCCCGCGTGCTTCGTCCTTCACTTCCAGCATCGCCTTCAGCGCGGCAAGCGTCGGATCCGTGACGTCGACGTGCGTGCGCACGTGCTGGATCCCGTGATCGCGCAGCATGCCGATCGCCGTATGCGCGCGCGTCTTCGTGTCCTCGTGCGTGATCGTCGCCTTGCGTTCGGCCCAGCGCTCGATGCCTTCGAACAGCGTGCCGCTCATGTTCCACGCGGGCTCGCCGGCCGTCAGAACCGCGTCGAGGTGGATATGCGGCTCGACGAGCGGCGGGATCGCCAGGCGGCCGCCCGCGTCGACATCGCCAGCGCCCGCGGACGCGACCGGCGCCGACTGTGCGTCGACCCGCGCGATCGTGCCGCCATCGATGCCGATCGTGAACAGGCCGTCGCGGCCGCGCAGGCGTACGTTGAACAGATTCATGTGGAGTCTCCCCGTGGCATCCATGAAAACAGCCGCACGCTTTACGCCGGCGGCCGTGCGATTCAGTTGACGAGTATGGATGAAACGCGTCGATGCGCGCACGCGCCCACCTTCGAATGCGTGTGACGCCGGTCGCGGGTGTCTGCGCGAACGCCCCATTCTCCGTGCGCCGGTCGCACCGATCAACCGCCGTGCAGCGCCCCACCCATGTTGCAACGACGCGACAACCGGTCCGCGCCGAATGGATACCACCCGCGCGCGACCACGCAAAAACCGCCGGCGTCAGGCGTACGCGGCGCGTCGTGTCAGTTTTGTGAAGGACTCTTGCGGGATCCGGAAAGGTGCGCTCGCGGCCCCCGGCGGCCTTGCGCGCGCGATGCGTTCCTATACTTGTGCCGAACTTTCGTTCCCAGTCCCACACGCAGGAGCCTTGACTTGAAAAAAACCCTCATCGCCGGCGCATGTACCGCCGCGCTGTTCGCCCCGCTCGCTCACGCACAGAGCTCGGTCACGCTGTACGGGCTAATCGACGCCGGCATCGTCTATACCAACAACGCCAACGGTGCGTCGCTGTGGCGCCTGAACAGCGGCACCGTCAACGGCAGCCGCGTCGGGTTTCGCGGCACCGAGGATCTCGGTGGCGGCCTGAAGGCGCTGTTCGTGCTCGAGAACGGCTTCAACGTGAACAACGGCGGGCTCGGGCAGGACGGCAAGCTGTTCGGCCGCCACGCATACGTCGGCCTGAGCCAGAACGGCTATGGCACGCTGACGCTCGGCCGCCAGTACGACACGATGGTCGACTTCGTCGCGCCGCTGTCGGCCACGGCCGGCGACTTCGGTGACGCAAGCTTCGCGCATCCGTTCGACAACGACAACCTGAATCACTCGCTGCGCATCAACAACGCGGTCAAGTACACGAGCGAGACCTATGCGGGCTTCAAGGTCGGCGCGATGTACGCGTTCTCGAACGCGACGAACTTCGGCGCGAACCGCGCGTACAGCGTCGCGGCGAGCTACACGAACGGCCCGCTGAAGCTGGCCGGCGCGTACCTGCAGATGAACGGCACGAAGGGCTCGACGAGCGCGAGCCCCGGCGCGACCGACGCGGCCGAAGCAAAGAGCCTGAACCAGGGCGGCTGGTCGATCGGCTCGGACCGCATGCGTTCGTACGGCGGCGGCATCAGCTACGGGTTCGGCCCGGCCACCGTCGGCTTCGTCTATACGCGCTCGCAATACGACAACACGGGCTCGTTCGGCTCGACCGGCCAGGTCGCGTTCAACAACTACGACGTGAACGTGCGCTATGCGGTGACGCCGGCCGTCAGCCTCGGCGCGGCCTACGTGTATACGGACGCCAGCGTGTCGAACCCCGACAGCAAGCACGGCACCGATCCGAAGTGGCACCAGGTCGACCTGCAGGCCGTCTACAAGCTGTCGCGCCGCACGGACGTCTACGCGGAAGCGATGTATCAGCACGCAGCGGGCCGCGGCTACCAGGCGTTCATCAACGGCTCGGGCGGCGCATCGAGCACGGCGAACCAGATCGTCGGCACGATCGGTATGCGCACGCGCTTCTGACCGGCGCGATGCATCGCCGCCCGTCGGCTACGAACCTGCGTTCGCACACGGGTTCGCTGGCCGCGGGCGGCTTGCACCAATGTTGTTCCATCTGGAAGGCAGCCTGCCTGGAATCGGGGTTTTTACGCGTGCGGGTGCTGCGTAGACTGCCAGCAAAGGTCAGGGTCACGCATCGCGCGTCGAACCGGCCGCCCACCCCGTACCCAGGAGAACCCCGTGAAATCGCTCGTCGTTACCGCCGCCGCTGCCGTCCTGCTTGCCGCACCGGCCCTGTCTTTCGCCCAGTCGGCAAAGTCGCCCGTCACGCGTGCGCAAGTGCTGCAGGAGCTGATCGATCTCGAGTCGGTCGGCTACAACCCGGCGCGCGGCGAAGTCAACAACTATCCGGACGACATCATGGCGGCGCAGGAACGACTCCACGAAAAGCGTCTCGCGGAACAGAAGGCTGCGCACGCCGCATACGGCCACGCCGGCGAACCGACGACGGAATCGGGCGCGGCGGCCAAGCCCGCGCTGTAACGGCTTGACGAAGCACCGCGCCCGCGTGAACGATGTACCGCGGGCACGGCGCGAATCGCGTTCGCCTGGCCTGCTTGAAGAGAAGAAGCCGGCCGTGAGGCAATGCGCCGATGCGCGTCGGCCGCTCAGGCCGCCTGCGGTTCGCGATCGATCGCGTTCAGCATCTCGACGTCGCGCGCGATCATCCCCGGCACCTGGGCACGCAGCATCTCGACCCAGGTCCGCACCTTCGCATCGACGAAGCGGCGCGACGGATACAGCGCGTACACGTTCATCTTCTGCAGGATATGCGCGGGCAGCACGCGGACGAGCGTGCCGTCGCGCAGCGCCTCGATCGCCGAGTACAGCGGCAGCATGCCGATCCCGATGCCGTCGCGGATCGCGAGGGCGAGCGATTCGGCCGTATTGGTCTGCACCGGCCCCGCGACGTGGATCTGCTCGACGCCTTCGGGCCCTTCGAGCACCCATTCGTGCGTCGGGAACGCCGGCGTGCACAGCGTCAGGCACGCGTGCGCGGCGAGATCCTGCGGACGGGCCGGCGCACCGTGGCGTTTCACGTAGTCGGGCGACGCGCACAGGATGCTGAAGGTCGAGCCGAGCAGGTGCGACACGAGTTCCGAATCGGGCAGCGACGACGCGGTCACGACGGCCATGTCGCTCGTGCCGTCGAACAGGTCGGGCATGCGCTGCGACAGCGACAGCTCGATCGACACGTCCGGGTATTGCGCGTGATAGCGCGTCAGTGCTGGCAACACATAGTGATGACCGACGCTCGCGAAGCTGTGCATGCGCAGCACGCCGGCCGGGCGTTCGTGCGCGCAGCTCGCCTCTTCTTCCGCGCGGTCGACGTCGGCGAGGATCTGGCGGCAGCGCCGCAGATAGCTTTCGCCGGCCGACGTGAGCGCGAGACGGCGCGTCGAACGATTCATCAGACGGGTGCGCAGGCGCGCCTCGAGCTCCGACACCGCGCGCGACATGGCGCCCGTCGTCGAATTCAGCGATTGCGCGGCGGCGGTGAAACTGCCCGTCTCGACGACGCGCGAAAACACCCGCATGTTTTGTAGGGTATCCATTCCTGTGAGCAACCTGTAGCGGAGCCGCTATTTTCCTCCACTGGATGCGACAGATTGTTACTCCGGCTGCAACTATCGTTTCCCCGCAGCTGCGTTAATGCGCGGGCGCCGCACTCCTACAATCGGCGCCTCAACAGTCGAACGGACCCGTTCGGACGCGCCGCGCATCTCGCCCGGCCCCGTACCGGCCCCCTCTTTTCATGAAGCCACAACCTGCGATCGAGCAACTTTCCATCGAACCGGCACGATGGAGGACATGGCTCGATCCACTCGGCGACGCGGCGCGCGACTGGGCCGCGAGCGACGGGCTGATCTGGCTGCACCTCGCGAAAACCGTGTTCGCGGCGCTCCTCGCGATGGGCATCGCGATGCGCCTGGAAATGTCGCAGCCGCGCACCGCGATGACGACCGTGTTCGTGCTGATGCAGCCGCTGTCGGGGATGGTGTTCGCGAAGAGTTTCTACCGCGTGCTCGGCACGGCGGCCGGCCTCGTCGCCGCGCTCGCGCTCGGCGGGCTGTTCGCGCAGCAGCCCGAGCTGTACATGGCCGGCATCACGCTGTGGATCGGCACCTGCATCGCGCTCGCGGTGCGCAACCGCCACTTCCGCTGGTACGGCTTCGTGCTCGCCGGCTACACGGCCGCGCTGATCGGCCTGCCGGCCGTGATGACCCCGCAGACGCTGTTCCAGTCCGCGCTCACGCGCGCCGCGGAAGTCGCGCTCGGCATCGCGTGCTCGGGTGCGGTCAGCGCGCTGATCCTGCCGCTCAGCTCCGCGAAGGCGCTGATGCGCTCGCTGGGCACCCGCCATGCGACGTTCGCGGCGTTCACGGCCGGCGCGCTCGCGGGCGACGTCGCGCGCGGCGATTTCGAACGGCGCTTCGCCGATTTCGTCGACGACATCGTCGGCTTCGAGGCCAATCGCGCCTTCGCGTCGTTCGAGGATCCGCACATTCGCGCGCGCAGCCGCCGCCTCGCGCGGCTGAACAGCGAGTTCATGAACGCGTGCACGCGGCTGCATGCGCTGCACCAGCTCGTCAAGCGGCTGCGCGCCAATGGCTCGGACGCGGTGCTCGATGCGCTGGCGCCCCACGTCGACGCGCTCGCGCAACGCTTCGCCGCGCTGCGCGACGAGCGGCAGCGTGGCGTCTCGCCGGCCACCGGCGCACTGCTCGAACTGCGCCGCTTCCACAGCGCGCTGCCGAAAGCCGCACGTGCGTCGCGTCGAGACATCGAAGCGCATGCGGCCGGCGGCCTGCTCGACTTCGATACCGCGATCGAGCTGCTATACCGATTCATCGGCGAATATCTCGGCTACGCCGACACCTATGCGTCGCTCGACCAGGACGATCACGCATTCGAGCGCTCGGTCACGCATTACGCGGTGAAGACCAATTCGTTCTTCGTCGGGTTCGCGTTCCTGCGCACGATCGTCGCCGTCGGCGCGATGAGCGCGTTCTGGCTTGCGTCCGAATGGCCGAGTGGCCCGCTCGCCGTGATCGCCACCGCGATTGCGTGCGCGCTCAGCTCGACGTCGCCGCGCGCACCGAAGTTCGTCGCGCAGATGAGCGTCGGCGCGGCGTTCGCGACCGCCGTCGGCTATCTGTTCCTGTGCTACGTGTATCCGAACATCGACGGCTTCCCGCTGCTGTGCGCCACGCTCGCGCCGGTGCTCGGCCTCGGCGCGTTTCTCGCGATGCGGCCGGGATTGTCCGGCTACGGGATCGGCTTCGCGGTGTTTTTCTGCCTGCTCGCGGGGCCCGACAACGTGATCGCGTATACGCCCGAGGTGCTGATCAACAACGGGCTGGCGATCGTCATCGCGATGCTCGCGTGCTCGCTCGTGTTCGCTGTCGTGTTCCCCACGCACATGCCGTGGCTCACGGGCCGCATCGCGCACGACCTGCGCCGCCAAGTCACGCTGGCGTGCGAAGGCGCACCGGACGGCCTCGCGCAGCGCTTCCAGTCGAGCACTCACGACCTGATGGCGCAACTGCGCACGCTGCTCGTGCGGCGCACGCGGCAGCATCGCGACGCAATGCGCTGGATGCTGTCGACGCTCGAGGTCGGCCACGCGGTGATCGACCTGCGCGACGAACTGAACGCGTTCTGCGTATCGAAACCGCCGCAAACGCTGCGCTGGACCGGCTCGATCGACGCGGTGCTGCACGAACTGCCGCGCTTCTTCGACGATCCGACGCCCGGCCATCACGCGCGCACGCTGAAATCGGTGAATCTCGCGATCCGCGCGGCGCAGCACACGCTGCAGGCGTGGTATGCGGTGCCCAACGAGCGCCACCGGATGCAGCGCATCGTCGGCTGCCTGCACTTCATGCGCAGCGCGCTGCTGGACAAGGACGCGCCGTTCAACCGGCACCGTCATTGACGATCGGTGCGCGCACAACGGGATCCTTGTTCCGGATGGAAATAAGCTCTACAGCCGCGGTGATTAATCTTTAAGCAGTGCGAGCCTATAGTTTCCTCACTGCCAGCGAGACTGGCACTCACCCAGGAGAAACCAAAATGAAGCCGCTGCACCTCGCCCTCGTTGCCCTGTCGCTCACCGCTGCTGTTGCTCACGCACAGCCGGCACCGGCAGACGTCGCACAGCAACAGGCGAACCGCGCTGAAGCCGTCGCAACCGCAGGCCGCGTCGATCGTTCGCAATCGAAGCAGGAAGACCCGAACGCGTGTGTCGGCCCCGTCAGCTTCTGCAACATCTACTTCGGCAGCTGAGCATGGCGCCGCGTCGCCACGGCCAGGCTCGCACCGCCCGCTTTGCATGCGCGGGCGAGCGGCGGCCCGGCCGATCGCCGCACCACCGCTCCACCCCACGCCGCTTCGATTGAAGCGGCGCATGCCGTTTCAGGCGCCGCGCCCCGGCCGCCAGCCCACCTCGCGCAACGCATCCAGCAAGCGCGCCTGCCCCAGCCCCTCGACCCGCGCACCGCGCGACTCGACGTCGCCGCCCGCGACGAGCGCATTCACGATCGCTTCCTCCACCGCTTCCGCCGCCGCGACGAACAGCGCGGAAATATGGTCGTTGTTGACCATCTTCACGCCGGTGGTCGGTGCACCCTTGCTGCCGTAGTTCGCCGCCGGCAGGCCGTCGTTGCCCGTTGCGAACGCCAGGAAGATGTCGCCGCTCGAATCCTCGGTGCCGCCGCCCACGCGCGCGAGCCCGACGCTCGCACGCTGCGCGAGGCGCGTACATTGATGCGGCAGCAGCGGCGCGTCGGTCGCGATCGTCACGACGATCGAGCCCATCCCGGCCTCGCCTTGCGCGTCCGGCGCGCGGAACGGCGAAGGCACGTGCCGGAGCACTTCGCCGACCGGGTAGCCGGCCACGCGCAGCATCTCGCGCACGCCGTAGTTCGCCTGCACGAGCGCGCCGACGGTCCAGCCGCCCGCATCGGCCGCGAGCACGCGCGACGCGGTGCCGATGCCGCCCTTGAACTCGTGGCAGATCATCCCCGTGCCGCCGCCCACGCCGCCTTCGGCAACCGGCCCCGACTGCGCGGCGGCCAGCGCGCGCTGCACGTGTGCGGCGCTCACGTGCTGCCCCCAGATGTCGTTCAGCAGCCCGTCGTAGGTTTCCATCACGACCGGCATGCACCAGTACACGCGGCCGGCCGCCGCTTCGCGCTCGTTCGCGACGAGCGCATCGCGCACCGCGCCAACGCTGTGCGTGTTCGTATAGGCGATCGGCGTGGTCAGCAGGCCGGCCTCGCGGATCCATTCGAGCCCCGTCGCGTCGCCGTTACCGTTCAGCACGTGCACGCCCGCGAAACATGGCGAATCGTGCGCGGCGCCCGCGCGCGGCTCGATGACGGTGACGCCGGTGCGGATCGATGCGTCGCCGTTCTCGACGTTCAGCGTGCAATGTCCGACCCGCACACCCGGAACGTCCGTGATCGCGTTGAAGCGGCCCGGTGTGCCCAGTCCGATGCGGATGCCGAGATCCCTCGTGCGCATGATGCAATTCCTCCAGTCTTTCAATGGTTCGATGTTTCGGTGTTGCAGGGTAACGATCCGGCGCTCAGAGCGCGCGGAATGCTTCGCTGTGGCGTGCCCAGACCATATACATCACGAGCGCGGCGACCAGCAGCCCCGCGATGATGATCAGGTCGGTCGGTTTCGTGGCCGTCGCGAGCGTCGTGTAAAGCGTGTAGGCGGCACCCGCCACCGCGACGAGCGGCGTCACCGGCCACAACGGCATACGGTAATGATGCTCGACGTCACGGCGCACGAAGCGGCTCGCGAGCGCAGCCAGCCCGACGACCAGGTAGATCAGCAGCAGCAGGTCGACCGTGAACGCGGTCAGCTCGTCGAGGCTCGACACGAACACGAGCCCCGCCGACGGCACTGCGAGCGCGATGGTGGCGAGCCACGGCGATTCGAGGCGCGGATGAATCGTCGAGAATGCCCGGTTGCACGTGCGCGACCAGAGCGCATGCCGGCCGCTGCTGTACAGCAGGCGGCCCATCGTGATCACGATCGCGATGATCGCGTTGAACACGGACAGGAAGATCCCGCCGCTGACCACGCGCGACACGGCCGGGTTGCTCAGCGAACGCACGACGTAGCCGATCGGGTCGGCACTCTTCGTCAGCTCCGTCAGCGACGGTGCGCCAAGCACGATCGCGGTGAGCGGAATCAGTTCGACGACGAGGATCACGAGTAGCGAGTAGATCACCGCCTTCGCGACGTTGCGGTTGCCGCCGCGCAGGTCTTCCGCGAGATACGCAGCCGAGCCGAAGCCGTTGTAGCAGAAGATCGCCGTGCCGATCGCCGGGACGATGGCGGCTAGCGTCGCCGGCACGAGCGCATTGCCGCTCGCGACGACCGGCGCGATCAACGCGTCGGCGCCGCGATGCGGCGAACCGAAGCCGAGGCCCGCGATCAGCATCAGCACGCCGATCTCGACGACGAGAAACGCGCCCGTGATCCACGCGTTCGTCTTGATGTTCAGCATGCCGAGCAGGTAGCTGAGCAGCACGATCGTCAGCGCGACCGACTGGTTGCTGAAGTGCGTGCCGAGCGCGTTGTTCAGGTACGGCGCGGCGCCGCTCGCGAGCACGGCCGGGATGAACACGCTGACGGACAGCACAGTGATGAAGGTCAGGTAGCCGGGCAGCGTACCGAACACGCGCTTGGCCATCACGTACTCGCCGCCCGCGCTGCGGTGCGCGGCGCTGAGCTCCGCGTAGCAGAGCGCGAACGCCAGCGCGAGCACGCCGCCGAGCAGGAACGACAGCACGGCACCGCTGCCGGCCTGCTGGATCGCGAACGGCGCGATCACGAAGATCGAGCTCGCGGGCGTCACGCCCGATACGGTGATCATCACCGCATCGCGCACGCTGAGCGTCTGCGACAGCGCGCGCGGCGCGTCTTCCGTTGCAGGCGCCGCTTGCAGCGTGCCCGTCGATTCCGACATCATCGCCATTTCGTTCTCCTGTGCTTGGGCCAACCCTTTGCCACTCTTTTTTGAACGCCCATACTCGGGCCCGATTGATTGCGTGGCAGTCTAGGAAGCCAATTTCAGGACCGCTATTCCCCCTTCGTGTTACGCCCTTCCGGTGGTGGTATGGATCGTCTCTTTTCCGAAATCGCGATGCACCAGGCGCTCGGCCGCGCAATCGATCATCTCGGCCAGCCGCGCTTCTGGCGGTTCCTGGTGCTGCTGCTCAATGAAATGGTGCCGTTCGACAACGCGCTCGCGACCGCGATCGGCCCCGACGGCGTGCCGCTCGTGCTCGACGAATACGACAAGGGCGGCACCGATGCCGCCTCGCCCGTGCCGCTCTACCTGAACGGCGTGTATCTGCTCGACCCGTTCCTGCAGGCCGCACACGACGGGCTCGCCGACGGCTGCTACCGGCTCGAGGAAGTCGCGCCCGACCTGTTCCGGCAGAGCGAATATTTCCTGAGCTACTTCCGCGATGCAGTCGGCGACGACGAGATCCAGATCCTCGTGCGGCCGAACGCCGACATGCTGCTGTCGCTGTCGCTCGGCGCGGCCACACGTTTCGACGTCGAACCGCTCGGCAAGCTGACGGCCGCGATGCCGTGGGTGCTCGCGGCGATCCGGCAGCACTGGCGGCTGGTGGGCGACGCGGCGCGCGCGACGCCCGATACCGATCTCGGCGCGCGCGTCGAGCAGGCGCTCGCCCGCTTCGGCGCGGGCGTGCTGACCGATCGCGAGATGTCGATCGCGAGAATGGTGCTGCGCGGCAATTCGTCGAAGGCGATTGCCGAGCGGCTGGCGATATCACCCGAAACGGTGAAGGTGCACCGGCGCCACCTGTACGCGAAGCTCGGGATTTCGTCGCAGCCCGAGCTGTTCTCGCGCTTCATCCAGGCGCTGGGGGAAGACGCGGCCGGATGACCGCCTCGATCCGGACGGATGGCAACCGGCGCGGAATCGGGCACACTCCGGGAAGCGCAGCATGCGTTGGTCATCCGGTTACGCCGATACGGATGCGCCGCCGACAACAAGATTGCCCGAAAACAGGAATCCCGATTCATGTCGCTCATTCCGATCGTGGGACTTGGCTGGCTGTTTCTGTGCGCGATCAGCGCCGCATCGCTCGTGATCGCGCCGCCCGTGGTGCTGGTCGCGTGCCTGATGGGGAAAGACATCTGGTCGATCCTGACCCGCGGCCGGCTGCAGTTCGCGTTCCTGGCCTATCTGGGGTCCGCGCCGGTGCCGGCGGTCTTCACGTTCCTGCTGGAAGTCGGCGCCACGGCCGGGAATCACGGAGGCACGGCGTCCGACGGCCTGCGCCAATGGAATGAACGGTTCTTTTTCGTGTTCATCGCAGCGGCCGCACTGAGCGGCCTGCTGTTGCTATTGCGGCCGAAAGACAGGCAAGCGGCGAACCCCGAACCATCGCAATCCGCGCAATAGCCGGCACGCGAACGCCGCGCCATGCCTCCCGCCCGGTTCTCGAACAGGGGCATGGCCACACGCAGCTTCCCGCTACTTCCACTTCGCGCCGAGTTGCGCGAGCCCGGCGTTCCGGAGATCGTCCGGCAACATCACCACGCGGAACTCGCAGTCTGCATTCAGCATCAGAAACCACGGCTCCGCGAGCGCCGGGATCTGCGACGGTTCACTCACGTCGACGATCACGACCGCCCCGCGCCCGCCGTTCTGCTCCGTGAAATACACGGCCTCCGGCTTGACCGCTTCGAGTATTCGCCCGATCACGTCGCCGACGCTGCCGTCGCGCACCAGCGTGTTGAACGGCTCGTGTGGGATTCGTATGTTGAGAAGCATGCGCATGACCATCCTCCTTGGGCTCCGCCCGGCCTGGGCCCTTCAAGCATAGGTGCTGCGCGATGCCGCGCCAGTGCGCGCCGAAAGCGGCAGCCGGCACGCATTCACATTCCGACGATTCGCTGACGTCGCATCGCGCGAACGGCAATCGTTCACGACACGCGAATCCGGCGAGCATGTCGTCGCGTACGATGCCCCCGTCGAACCGGCACCCCGCTTGCCCGGCCGCGCCGCACGCATCACTCGGTACCGCCGGCCGCGGCGGGCGCGATCGCGAGATGCAGCGGCTGCTCCGGCCGCAGCGTCACGTTCAGCACCGGCCGCGGCGGCTTCATGCCGGGCGGCGCAGACAATACGTAGCGCTGCAGGATCATCGCGGCGACGACCGTCATTTCCGTCATCGCCAGATGCTGCCCGAGACACACGCGCGGGCCAGTGCCGAACGGCATGTAGCTTCCGCGCGGCGCGGCCGGCGCGTCGTCCGCAAAACGCTCGGGACGAAACACGTCGGGCTCCGCAAACCATCGCGCATCGCGCTGCATGAGTTGCAGCGGCAGCATGAACAGCGTCCGCGCGGGAAACTGCCACGGCCCCAGCGCGATCGGCCGGGACGCCCGGCGGCTGATCAGGATCGGCGCGGACGGATACAGGCGCAGCGTTTCCTCGAGCGTGTGCGTCAGGTAGCGCAACGACGATCGCGTCTCGGCGGACGGCGCGCGACCGCCCAGCACGCGCGCCACCTCGTCGCGTGCGGCGGCCTGCGCCGCCGGATTCGCCGCCATGCACCAGGCCCACCAGGTCAGTGCCCCGGCCGTCGTCTCATGGCCCGCGAGGAACGCCGTCATGCATTCGTCGTGCACGGCCTGCAGCGGCCATCGCCGTGCGTCGTCCCGATGCAGCCGCAACAGGCGCGACAGCAGATCGTCGGGCCACGCGTGCGTCGGCAGGTCGAGACGCGCATGCAGTTGCCGGTCGATCAACTCGTTCAGCACGGCCATCGCGCGCGCCTTGCCGCGCTTCCACGGCATCCAGTCCGGCGTGCTTGCCGGCCAGTAGAAATCGGCGTTGGCCGCCGCGCTCACCGCGCGCACGGCTTCCTCGGCCGCACGCGCATCGTCGCCGATCGCATCGGAGAACATCGTGCGCATGATCACGTCCATCGCCAGCGACGTCAGTGCACTTTCGATCGGCCAGTCCGGATCGTGCGCGGGCCACTGCGCGAGCGCATGTCCGGCCGTCGCCGCGATCGACGGCACGAACGCCTGAACCGGCTTCGGCATGAAATTCGGCTGCAACGCGTGCCGCTTGTCGCGCCACGCGTCGCCTTCGGCGATCAGCACGCTATGGCCGTGAACCTCCGCAAACACCCGGACGGCCCGCTCCCAGCGCCCGAGCGCATCGTGATGCGTAACCAGGAGTTCGCGCACGAGCGCGGGATCGGTCACGACCACCGCATGCTCGGGCCACACGCGCAAGTGCACGACATCACCGTATGCGCGCTGCCAGCCGGCCAGCGTGCCGAGCAGGTCGCGCGACATCGTGCGCAGCAGCCCCCAACCCGTCAGGCCGGCACGCGGCCCCGGCGGCCATACGCCGGGCGGGTGAAGTACGGGCGCCGAAGCCGAAGCGCCCGCATGGAATGGACATTGGGAAGTGGTTCGCGTGTTCATGGGCCGGATTGTCCGCATCGGCATTCCGGCGGTCTTGAACGCAAACGACATCGACACGCGTCTGGCCCGTCCCTATACTCCGGCGTCATGTTCTCCGACCCGTCATCGATCTCGCCGTCGTGCCCCGATCCGCTGGCACGCGCCCCCCGCGCGCTGAGCGACGGGCGGTCGCCGCACGGGCGGCTGTACCCCGCACCGGCTGCCCTGCAGGGTGCGGTGGTCGCGATCGTGTTGCACGACACGCGCGGGTTCGCGTTGAGCGACGCGCAGCGGCTCTCGCATTTTCCGGCCACGCCGCTGGTGTGCGTGTCGTGGTATCGGGATCTCGACGTGGGCTTCGTCGAACCCACGGCCGACGGGCCCCGATGGCGCCCCTTCGGTGCCGCGGCAACGCTGTCGGGCAGCCATTCGGCCCCCACCGTGGCCTGGGCGCCGACGGGCGGAAGGATCGGCATGATCTGCTTCACGGCCGATGCGGCGCGGGCGCTGTTCGGCATCGCGCTACCGGACATCCACGACCGCGTGCTCGACGCGCACGCGTGCCTCGGCCACGACTGGCACCCGCTGCTCGATGGCCTGCTCGGCGCGGACCGCGATGCCGACGTGCTGGCGGCCATCGAACGTCATCTCGCGCCGCGCTGGCAGGCGCTTCGGCCCGCGACACCGCTGTCGTCGCTCCGCAACGCCGGGCGCAGCTGGGTCGAGCGCCTCGCACTGCAGGCGCGCGAATGGCGCCATACGCACAGCCCGCGCCAGGTCGAACGGCGCATCAAGACCTACAGCGGCCGATCGCTGCGCGAATGGCAGGCGCTCGTCAGGACGGAAAGCGCGTTCTTCGCGGCGCGCGACCGGTTCGAAGCCGGCGCCGCGTTCAACTGGGCCACGCTGGCGCTGGACGAAGGGTTCGCCGACCAGGCGCACCTGAGCCGCGAGGTCAAGCGCATCACCGGTTTCTCGCCGAGCGAATTCACGCAACGCTTCATCGAGGACGAATCGTTCTGGATGTATCGGCTGTGGGTGTGACGCGGCGGCGTTCGCGCGTCGACCGCCGTTGCCGTGCCGGTTCCTGATTGCCCGTTCCGACCCGCACGGGCATGATGGGCGCGGACCATCCGCATGCCGGCATGCCTGCGGTCGCTCCCTCCTCTCACGTCACCTCACCCATGTCATTACGCGCCTTCAGAACGCTGGTCGCCATCGCCCGATACCGGACGTTCGCGCGCGCCGGCGAAGCCATCGGTCTCACGCAATCGGCGGTGAGCCTGCAGATCAAGACGCTGGAAAGCGAATACAACGTGCAGTTGTTCGATCGCTCGCGCCGGCAGCCGGTGCTCACTGAGGCCGGCAACATCCTGCTGGCGCAGGCCGAGCAGGTGCTCGCGATGGTCGACCGGATTCCCGATGCGCTCAGCGATGAGAAGAAGCTGGTCGGGCGCCTGCGGATCGGCGCGATCCAGACCGCGCTGTCCGGCCCGCTGCCCGACGCGCTGCTCGCGCTGCGCGCGACGCACCCGGGGCTGCGCGTGCACGTGTCGGCCGGCATGTCGGCCGAACTGGCGAACCGCGTCGCGGCCGGCGAACTCGATGCGGCGATCACGACGCGCCCGGTGCGCCCGCATCCGGCGGAACTGACATGGACCACGCTGTACGAGGATCGCTTCTGGCTGCTCGCGCCGCCGGACCATGCGGAACGGGACGCGGTCACGCTGCTCGACGCACTGCCGTTCATCCGCTTCGATGCGCAGGCATGGGCCGGCCGCATGATCGCCGCCGAGCTGCGCCGCATCGGCGTGCGCGTGCGCGAGGAGATGGTGCTGGACAGCGCGGAAACGATCGCGCGCATGGTCGCGAGAGGGCTCGGCGCGGCCATCGTCGCGCTCCCCGATTCGACGCTCGCGCGCCTGCCGCCCGTCACGCGCTTGCCGTTCGGCGAGCCGCAGATGGGGCGCGCGGTCGTCCTGCTCGAACACCAGTCGCGTCCGGCCGAACGTTTCGCGCGTGCGCTGGCGGCTGAAGTCACCGCTTCATCGATGAGAATTTCTCATTGAACACCCGATAATTAACAATTATTCCTGTTGCTTTCGCGTGTTAACTTGGCGGCATCGTCATTCTTTCGATTGCGTGTCGCCATGTTGCCCGCCGGATGGATTCCCGCCTCGTTCCGCCGCTTTGCGTGCCAGCCGCTCCGTGCGGCCCGCATCGCCGGCACGGCCCCAGTGAAGGCGCGTTGATGATCGGCCCGATCCTGCTCGCGCTGGCGCCGGTCGCGCTGCTGGTCGCGTTCGGCCACGGCCTGCGGCGCACGGGCTTCATCGCCGACGCGTTCTGGCCGCAGGCCGAGCGGCTGTGCTACTACGTGCTGCTGCCCGCGCTGTTCGCGGACGGTCTCGCGAACGCACGGCTGCAATCACTGCCCGTTTTACCGCTCGCGGCAGCGCTGGTCGGTTCGACCGCACTCGCCGCGGCGCTTCTCCTGCTGGTCCGCCGGTTCGTGCGGGTCGACGGCGCCGGCTTCACGTCGGTGTTCCAGGGCGCCGTGCGCTTCAACAACTATGTCGGCACCGCGCTGGCGGCCGGGCTGTTCGGCGCAAAAGGCATCGCACTCGCGGCCGTGTGCGTCGCGGCGATCGTCCCGACCGTCAACCTGATGTGCGTGCTCGTATTCGCGCGCTACGGCGACACGCGGCTCGGCGCGGCGGCGCTCGCGCGCCAGATCCTGTCGAATCCGCTCGTCGTCGCGTGCGCGCTCGGGATCGCGATGCAGGCCGGCGGCGTCACGTTCCCGGCGGCCGTCGCGCCGGCCGTGCGTGCGCTCGGCGTCGCGTCGATGCCGCTCGGCCTGCTGTGCGTGGGCGCGGCACTGAGATTCGATGCGGCG
Source organism: Burkholderia sp. Ac-20345 (assembly GCF_017104825.1). Taxonomy (NCBI): domain Bacteria; kingdom Pseudomonadati; phylum Pseudomonadota; class Betaproteobacteria; order Burkholderiales; family Burkholderiaceae; genus Burkholderia; species Burkholderia sp. Ac-20345. Next base: position 37,520 of record NZ_JAAGPO010000058.1, read on the forward strand.
CGTGCATGGTTGCAGCCGGTGTGCGTCGCGTCGGCGTTCAAGTTCATGGCGATGCCGCTCATCACGCTCGCCGCCGGCCGCCTGTTCGGGCTCGGCGATGCGGCACTGACGGTCGCACTGCTGTTCCAGGCGCTGCCGACGTCGTCCGCGTCGTACATCATGGCGCGCCAGCTTGGCGGCGACGCGCCGCTGATGGCCGGCATCACCGCGTTCCAGACGATCGCCGCGGCACTCGCGATGCCCGTCGTGCTGACCGCGCTCGTGTCGGCGCCCGTGTTTCGCTGACGACGCAGCGTCCGCCTCCACTCCCCTGAATCCAGCCTGCCGGCCGGCCATTGCGCGATTCGGCATCGTCGGCCGCGCGCGGTCGCTCAGGTGTTGCCGCAGGCCCCCACCGAGAAACTCGTCACATGAACGCTCCCGCCCCGCCCGCCGCCCTCGTCGCCACCCGGCCGAACGCAGCCATCTATATGAAGCTCACGCTCGTCGCGCTGTTCTGGGGCGGGACGTTCATCGCGGGCCGGATCCTGGCCGCGTCGATGTCCGCGACCGCCGCGGCCACCGGCCGCTTCGCGATCGCCGCGCTGCTGCTGGTCGTGCTGACGTGGAAGATCGAAGGCGGGCTGCCGAAGCTGAGCGGTCGCCAGGTCATGACGACCTTCGGGCTCGGCGCGACCGGCATCTTCCTGTACAACGTGTGCTTTTTCGCGGCACTCGCGCGGATGCCGGCGGGGCGCACCGCGCTGTTCGTCGCGCTGAACCCGGTGGCCACCGCCGTGCTGCTGTCGATCGTCGTGCGCGGCGAACGCCTGTCGCTGTCGCGCTGGGCCGGCATCGCCGTCGCGCTGTTCGGCGCGCTGGTCGTGATCAGCCGCGGCGAATTGCTGCGGGTGCTGACCGATCTCGGCAGCACGTTCGGCGCAGGCGAACGGTACATGCTCTGCGCGGTGCTGAGCTGGGCCGCCTATACCGTGATCGGCCGGCGCGCGCTCGACGGATTGTCGCCGCTGGCAGCCACGACGTATGCGGCGCTGTGGGGCCTCGCGTTGCTGATCGTCGCGCACCTGTTCGGCTCGCCCGCCGGCAGCGGCACGCCGCTGACGTGGCAGGCCGTCGCGTCGATGCTCTACCTCGGTGCAATCGGCACGGTGGTCGCGTTCGTCTGGTATTCGCAGGGGATCCGCGAACTCGGGCCGGCCCGTGCGGCCGTGTTCACCAACCTGGTGCCCGTGTTCGGCGTGCTGCTGTCGGTCGTGCTGCTCGGCGAGCCGTTGTCGCCGTCGATGCTGGTCGGCGGTGCGCTCGTGATCGCAGGCGTCGCGCTGACCAATCGCGCGAGGCGGTGACACATTGGCGTGCGCGCCTCACGCCTAAGGGGACGGATGTCAAATACCGGAGTCGGAGCATGACATGACGGCGATCGCGATGCCGTTGCGCGACACCTGCGCGCAGCCGATACGCCCCCGATGTTCTCGCAGCCCCGCTAAAAACCGCCTATCGTGAATGGAGCGCCCCGTTTGCCGCCATTCGACCCTGCGTCGCTCGCACCGGCGGCGACGGCACCGCGTTCCGGCACCATTCATCGCGATCCTGGCGCACGCTCGCCCGTGCACGATCGCGGCCGCCCACCGGATTACAGGAGGCCCCCCATGAAAGCCGCGCTGCTCGTCAGCTCCGCCCTGCTCGCCATTGCATCCGCTTCGGCGTCGGCTCAAGGCTCGATCACGAAAGTCGAAAACGGTTCGCTCGTCGCCGCGAACGGGATGACCGTCTATACGTTCGACAAGGACAAGGCCAACGCCGGCACCAGCGCGTGCACGGGCCAGTGCGAATCCTTCTGGCCGCCCTACAAGGCCAGCGCGACCGACGCCCCGGTCGGGCCCTACACGATCGTCAAGCGCGAAGACGGCAGCCCGCAATGGGCATACAAGGGCAAGCCGCTGTACTTCTTCTCGAAGGACATGAAACAGGGCGACCGCAACGGCGACAACTTCAAGGACATGTGGCACGTGGTCGCGCCGTAAGCGTCATTCCGGCGTCTTCCGCGCACGCCGCGCGGACGTGAAAAAGCCCGCGCGGATCGTGGATCCGGGCGGGCCTTCCGGCATTCACGCCGGCTGCATTACGCCGCCCGCCGTTGGGCGGACGAACGACGCATGCAGCCGGGTGGCGCGCTTCAGCGGTTCGACGGGAAGCTGAACACCGTCCCTTCGCGCACGCCGGCCGACGGCCAGCGCTGCGTGATCGTCTTGCGCTTCGTGTAGAAGCGCACGGCGTCCGGGCCGTACGCGTGCAGGTCGCCGAACAGCGAACGCTTCCAGCCGCCGAACGAGTGGTACGCAACCGGCACCGGCAGCGGCACGTTGATGCCGACCATGCCGATCTGGATGTTGTCGCCGAAGTAGCGCGCGGCCTCGCCGTCGCGCGTGAACAGGCACGTGCCGTTGCCGTACTCGTGCGCGTCGATCAGCGCCATCGCCTCGTCGAGCGACTTCAGCCGGATCACGCCGAGCACCGGCCCGAAGATCTCGTGCTGGTAGATCGGCATGCCGGGCTTCACGTTGTCGAACAGGCACGGGCCGAGGTAATAGCCGCCGTCGTGGCCGTCGACCTTCACGCTGCGGCCGTCGACGACGAGCGTCGCGCCCGCTTCCACGCCTGCTTCGACGAAGCCCGTCACCTTCTCGAAATGCTGCTGCGTGACGAGCGGCCCCATGTCGACGCCCGCGCCGTTGCCCGGGCCGACCTTCATCTTCTCGATCTCGGCCTTCAGGCCCGCGACGACCTGGTCGCCCGTCTCGTCGCCGATCGCGACGACCAGCGGAATCGCCATGCAGCGCTCGCCGCACGAGCCGTACGCGGCGCCCATCAGCGCGTTCACCGCGTTGCCGATGTCGGCGTCCGGCATCACGACCGCGAAGTTCTTCGCGCCGCCGAGCGCCTGCACGCGCTTGCCGTGCGCGCAGCCGGTCGAGTAGATGTATTCGGCGATCGGCGTCGAGCCGACGAAGCTCACCGCCTTCACGCGCGGGTCGGTCAGCAGCGTGTCGACCGCTTCCTTGTCGCCATTCACGACGTTCAGCACGCCCGGCGGCAGGCCGGCTTCGAGCGCGAGCTCGGCCATGCGCAGAGTAGACGACGGCGTGCGCTCGGACGGCTTCAGCACGAACGTGTTGCCGCACGCGACGGCCATCGGCCACATCCACAGCGGCACCATCACCGGGAAGTTGAACGGCGTGATGCCGGCCGCGACGCCGAGCGCCTGGAACTCGCTCCACGAATCGATCGCGGGGCCGACGTTCTTGCTGTGCTCGCCCTTCAGCAGCTCGGGCACGTAGGTGGCGTATTCGACGTTCTCGATCCCGCGCTGCAGTTCGCCCATCGCATCGGCGAGCACCTTGCCGTGCTCGGCCGTGATCAGCGCGCACAGCTCGTCGGCGTGCTCCTCGAGCAGCGTCTTGAAGCGGCTCATCACGCGGGCGCGCTTCAGCGGCGGCGTGTTGCGCCAGGCCGGGAACGCAGCCTGCGCGGACGCGATCGCGGCTTCGACGGTCAGCTTGTCGGCGAGCGCGACGCTCTTGTGCGATTCGCCGGTGGCCGGGTCGAACACCGGCTGGACGCGGCTGCCGCCGTCGACACGCTTGCCGTCGATCAGGTGGCCGACGGTGGAGGTCACATTGCTGTCGTGTTTCATCGTTCAGGGTCTTTCTTGAATTCGGTTATCGCTCAGGGCAGGCCGCGGCTCAGTCCACTTCGTTCAGTGCGTCGGACAGCGCGTTGACCAGGTTGTCGATCTCGCGCTTCTCCGAGATGAACGGGGGCGCCAGCTGGATCGTGTCGCCGCCGTAGCGCACGTAGAAACCCTTCGCCCAGCAGCGCATCGCGATCTCGTACGGGCGCCGTGCCGGCTCGCCCGGCAGTGCCGCGATCGTCAGGCCGGCTGCCAGCCCATAGTTGCGGATGTCCGTGATGTGGCGCTGGCCCTTCAGCCCGTGCACCGCGGCCTCGAAATGCGGCGCGAGATCGCGCACGCGGGCCACCGCGTCTTCCTTCACCAGCAGGTCGAGCGCCGCGACACCGGCCGCGCACGCGACCGGATGCGCCGAATACGTGTAGCCGTGCGGGAACTCAAGCATGTATTCGGGGCCGCCCGCGGCCATGAACGTGTCGTAGATCTCCTTCGTCGCGATCACGCCGCCGAGTGGCTGCACGCCGTTCGTCACCTGCTTCGCGAAGTTCATGATGTCCGGCACCACGCCGAACGCGTCGGCGCCCGTCATCGCGCCGGCACGGCCGAAGCCCGTGATGACTTCGTCGAAAATCAGCAGGATGTCGTGCGCGGTACAGATGTCGCGCAGGCGCTTCAGGTAGCCCTTCGGCGGCACGACCACGCCCGCCGAACCGGAGAACGGCTCGACGATCACGGCCGCGATGTTCGATGCGTCGTGCAGCGCGATCAGCTCGAGCAGGCGGTCGGCCAGTTCGGCACCGTGCTCGGGCATCCCGCGCGAGAACTTGTTCTCGGCGAGTTGCGTGTGCGGCAGGAAGTCGGCGTCGAGGCCCTGGCCGAACAGCTTGCGATTCGGCCCGATCCCGCCGACCGAGATGCCGCCGAAGTTCACGCCGTGATAGCCCTTCTCGCGGCCGATCAGGCGCGTCTTCGTGCCCTTGCCCTTCGCGCGCCAGTAGGCGCGGGCCAGCTTCAGCGAGGTATCGGCCGCTTCCGAGCCCGAACCCGTGAAGAACACGTAGTCGAGGCCGGCCGGCGTCAGGTCCTTGATCTTGTTCGCGAGCTCGAACGATTTCGGATGGCCGAACTGGAACGCCGGCGCGTAGTCGAGCTGCGCGACCTGGCGGCTCACGGCCTCGACGATTTCCGTGCGGCCGTGACCGAGGCCCGTGCACCACAGGCCCGACAGGCCGTCGAAGATCTTGCGGCCTTCGCCGTCCGTGTAATACGCGCCCTTGCCCGACACGATCATGCGCGGATCGGCCTTGAACTGGCGGTTGGCCGTGAACGGCATCCAGTGCGCGTCGAGCCACGCGGCGTCGGTGCGGAGGTTGGTTTCGTTCTGCTGGGCGGTGGTGATGTCGGTCATGTCGGTCGGCGCGCGGCGCCCCTCCTCCTTATGTTGATATTGCGCATTGTCGGGAGGCCAATTAGTCTTTTGAATATCGCAATATCAATGTTCACTTGCGCATCCATGCAAGCAAAGAAACCGAAGAGTCGCGCGCTGCTCGGACAGCTCAGCGACATGGATCTCCGCCTGCTGCGGGTCTTCAAGGGCGTCGTGCAGTGCGGCGGGATGGCGGCCGCCGAACTGGAACTGAATATCGGCATCTCGACGATCAGCCGGCACGTGAAGGATCTCGAAACGCGCCTCGGCCTCGTGCTGTGCCGGCGCGGCCGCGCGGGCTTCACGCTGACGCCCGAGGGCCAGACGGTGTACGAGGAGACGCTGCGGCTGCTCGCGTCGATGGAAGCCTTTCGCAGCAGGATCGACGGCATTCACGACCGGATGGGCGGCGAACTGCACATCGCAGTGTTCGACAAGACTGCCACCAACGCGAACGCGCGGCTCGGCGACGCGATCCGCCAGTTCGCCGACGAAGCGCCCGACGTCGCGCTGAACCTGCATGTCGCGTCGATCAACGAGGTCGAGCGCGGGATCATCGACGGCAGCTATCAGGTCGGGATCATTCCCGCGCACCGCAATTCGGGCAGCCTCGTGTATTCGGAACTGTTCGACGAACGGATGCTGCTCTACTGCGGCCGCCAGCATCCGCTCTACGATGCGCCGCACGGCAAGCTCACGTGGACGACGATCCGCAACCATGCATTCGCGGGCCTCGGCTTCCATTCGCCGAACATGGAGCTGAGCCATCGCGCGAAGCTCACGCGCAGCGCGACCGCGTCGGACCAGGAGTCGATCGCGACGCTGATCCTGTCCGGCCGCTATCTCGGCTTCCTGCCCGACCATTACGCGGAAAGTTTTGAAAACAAGGGGTTGATGCAGCCGATCGCGCCACACCGGTTCAATTACCGGTGCCGGTTCGTGAGCCTGCTGCGGCGCTCGCCGCGGCCGTCGCGGGCCGCGCTGCTGTTTCAATCGTGCCTGGAAGCCGCGCATGCGGCGGCGCGGCCGGCGGCGTAACGGCCGCCGCGGCTGAGTGGCTGAGTGGCTGAGTGGCTGAGTGGCTGAGTGGCTGAGTGGCTGAACGGCTGAACGGCTGAACGGCTGAACGGCTGAACGGCTGAACGGCTGAACGGCTGAACGGCTGAACGGCTGAACGGCTGAACAGTGTGAGCCCGTTTTCGGCCGCTCAGGCCCCCTTGCCTATCCCCGGCTGCGCACGCATCCGCTTCATGAAATGCGTCGCGACGAGCGCCGCAGCAAAACCGGACAGCGCGCCGACACCGAGCGCCCAGCGCGGGCCCAGATGATTCGCGACCCAGCCGGCCACCGGCGCACCGATCGGCGTGCCGCCGAGCGCCACCGCGAGACGCAGCGCCATCACGCGGCCGCGCATCGCCGGCTCGGTCGACAGTTGCACCAGACTGTTGGTCGAGTTCATGAAGGTGATCGCGGCGATCCCGGTCAGCACGAGCGCGGCGCCGAACAGCCAGTAGCCCGGCGCCAGCGCGGCCAGCGTACAGCCGAGCCCGAACAGCGCCGCGCCGATCCACAGATGCCGGAAGCGCGGCCGGTCGCGGCGCGCCGCGAGCAACGCCCCGGTAATCGTGCCGACGGCCATCATCGACGACAGCACGCCGAAGCCGCGCGCGTCGACGTGAAACACGCTGGCCGCCATCGTCGAGATGAACAGCTGGAAATTGAGCCCGAACGTGCCGATCAGGAACAGCATCACGAGGATCGCCTTCAGGTCCGGGCGCTGCCACACGTAACGGAACCCGTCGAGCAGGCTCCCGCGCGTGCGGTCGGCCCGTGCATGCGCGCGCAGCTCGTCGGCGCGCAGCATCGACAGCGACGCCAGCACCGCGACGAAGCTGAGCCCGTTGAGCAGGAACGCCCAGCCGGTGCCGACCGACGCGATGATGAAGCCGGCCGCCGCCGGCCCGATCATCCGCGCCGCGTTGAACGACGTCGAGTTGAGCGCAACGGCGTTCGCCAGCTCCCGATCGGCGACCAGCTCCGCGACGAAAGTCTGCCGCACCGGCGCATCGAACGCCGACGCACAGCCGAACAGGAACGCGAACAGGTACACGTGCCACAGCTGCGCGACGCCCGTCACAGTCAGCAGCCCCAGCAAGAGCGCGAGCCCGCCCATCAGCGCCTGCGTCGCCATCAGCAGCTTGCGCTGGTCGAAACGGTCGGCCGCGTAACCCGTCCACGGCAGCAGCAGAAGCTGCGGGCCGAACTGCAGCGACATCACGATACCGACGGCCGATGCGTCGTGATGCGTGAGCTGCGTGAGGACGAGCCAGTCCTGCGCGGTGCGCTGGATCCACGTGCCGATGTTCGATACCAGCGAACCGATCGCCCACACGCGATAGTTGAAGCTGCGAAGCGAGCGGAAGACGCCCGCCGCCGGCACGCTCATGGCCGCTCCCGGTCAGGCTCGTTGCCGCCGTGCAGCTCGCCGAAGTGCCTTGCGACGAACAGGCCGAGCGCGAGGATGCCGAGGCCGAACGCCGCCGCGTCGGCCGTCACCCGGAGGTCGAAATCGCCGACGCGGCACACCAGCACATAGGCCATCACGAGGTTCGCGACGCCCCACAGGACATTCACCGTGGACGACGACAATCCGCGCCCGGGCGGATTCGCGAACGGGGTCTGGAACGGCTCGCCGCGCAACCCGCTGACGAGATGCGGCACGACGTTCGCGAGAAACGCGCCGCCGAAGAAATACGACACGAGATGCGGGAGGTTCATGTTCGGGTTGTCCTTTCGGCGAGCGGGTCGAGGTGGCTCACGGGCGCGGCGGTTCCTGGAATTCGGCGAGCCGCTGCAGCAGCTTCACGGCCGACGCGAGCTCCGCCTGCTCGGCCTCCGACAGTTGCACGTGCAGCGCGCGGAACAGCCAGTCGTCCTTGGCCGCGCGGTTGGCCTGCAGCACCTTGCGGAAACCGGGCGTGAGCGCGATCAGCGTCTGCCGGCCGTCGGTGGGATCGGGCTCGCCGCTGACGGCGCCCAGCGTCTCGAGCGTCGCGACCGTCACGCGCATCGACTGCGGACGCACGCTTTCGGCGCGCGCGAGCGCCGACACGGTCGCGGGGCCGTCGCGGTCGAGCCTCAACAGCACCGATTTCTGCGACGACGTGAGGTCGTGCGGGTGGATCTGCTCCCGCATCCGCCGCATCAGCTTGCCGACCGAGATGCGAAGTTCGCCGGCGAGACCGGCCAGTGGGAGCGCTTCGGAGGGAAGCAATGGCGTGTTCATAAATTCAAGATAGCAGATATACAGTCAAACTGTACAGTTTAGCTGCATATTTCAAGCTGTAAGGATCGCCTCTTCGCATGAGTTCGAAAGCCGACGCAAAGCATCCCGTTCGGCTGCCTGAGCCGGCTCTGCGATAATGCGGGCTCCCCATTTCCGCTCCGCCTCCCGCCATGACGCAGCCGTCCGCCCCGCTCTCCACCGACCTGCCGCCGATCTCGTGCCTGCCCGGCGAAGCGCTGCCGTGGCTGCCGATGAGCGCCGACCTGCCGGGGCTGGCGATCAAGTACCTGCACATCAATGCGGCCGAGGACACGCTGACCGCGCTGCTGAAGATGCCGGCCGGCGGCACGCTGCCGCGCCACCGCCACGAAGGTGAGGTGTTCGTCCATACGCTGCAGGGTGCGTGGCGCTACCGCGAATACGACTGGGTGGCGCACGCCGGCTCGACGGTGCTCGAACCGGCCGGCTCGGTGCATACGCCGGAAACGCTCGGCGCGCCGGGCGAGGACGTGATCACGCTGAACGTGATGCGCGGCGATCTCGTGCTGCTCGACGACGACGGCCGCGAGACCGCGCGCGAGAACTGCCGCGTCGCGCTGCTGCGCCAGCGCAAGCATGCGCGTACTGCACCGGACGACGCCGTCGCGTTCGTCACGCGGTAACGCAGGCGACAGCGTCGCGTCACGATCCGCGTGGTGTTCGCGCGCCCTATCGCCTGGATGGCCGCCGATGCACTTGGCCTGCTTCGCCCGCCGACCGGCTCGTCACCGAAAGCGCCGGAAAAATTTCCGAATGTCGTTGGCCAGCAGATCCGGCTCTTCCATGGCCGCGAAATGGCCGCCGCTCGGCATGTCGGTCCATTGCACGACGTCGAACACGCGTTCGAGCCAGCTGCGCGGCGGCCGGCTGATTTCCTTCGGAAAGCACGCGAATGCAACGGGTACCGTCACGCGTTGCCCGGCCGCGAAGCGCATGGGCTGCAGCCGGTTTTCCCAATACATCTGCATTGAAGAGCCGATGCAGCCGGTGAACCAGTAAAGCGAGATTCCGGTCAGCAGCGCATCGTGCGAAAACCGCCGTGCGACGTCGCCGTCGCAATCGCTCCACGCGCGGAATTTCTCGGCGATCCATGCGGCCAGTCCGGCCGGCGAATCGTTGAGCGCGACGGCCAGCGTCTGCGGCTTCGTCATGTGCACATGCGCGTATCCGCCTTCCAGCGCGACCCACTCGCCGCGCTGTGTCACGAAGGCCCGTTCGGCCTCGGTCAGCGGCAAAGCCGCGTCCGTCGGAGGCTCGTAGCTGCCAGGCAGGTAGTTCAGATGGATGCCGTCCACCCTGTCGGCATGTCGCGCGCCGAGCGCGACCGACACACCTGCGCCGAGATCGCCGCCTTGCGCGCCGAAGCGGCGATATCCGAGACCGGACATCAACGCCGCCCAGCGGTCGGCGACCTGAAATGCCGACATGCCGGGTGCCGTCGGCGCGGGCGAGAACAGGAAGCCCGGCAGCGACGGTACGACGACATCGAACGCGTCGTCAGGATTGCCGCCGAATGCCGCTGGATCGCAGAGGCGATCGATCAGCGCGTCGAATTCGAACACGGAGCCCGGCCAGCCGTGCGTGATGACGAGCGGATAAGGTTGCGGTCCTGCCCCGCGCCGATGGATGAAATGCACGCGCTGGCCATCTGCGTCCGCGACGAACTGCGGCAACCGGTTCAGCGTGCGCTCCACCGCCCGCCAGTCGAAGCGCTCGGCCCAGTACTCGGTCAGTTCGCGCAGCCACACGCCGTCCATACCCTGCTGCCACGGCTCAGCGGGCGTGAGCATCGGCGGACGACGGTCGCGCAGGCGCCGACGCAGGTCATCAAGCGCGTGATCGGGTATCGCAATGTCGAACGGCTCGGCGTGCATGGTGTCTCCTCGCGAAGGATGCCGGAGATTCTGCGCGATTTTTCCGCCCCCTGCTGGCGTCTCGCGCCCGCGGGCATCAGCCCGTTTCCCGCTCGTCGGTACGCGCGTCGCGCCGCATCGCCTGCGGCGGCACGCCGAACCCGCGCACGAATGCCTCGCGCATGTGCCGGCGGTCGCGAAAGCCGTTCTCCTTTGCAATCACGTCGAGCGGATGGCGGCTCTGCTCGATCATCAGCCGCGCGGACTCCAGCCGCAGACGCTCGATCGCCTTCGCCGGCGACTGCCCTGTTTCGAGCGTGAACACGCGGCTGAACTGGCGCGGGCTCAGGTGGACGGCTTCGGCGAGATCCTCGACCGTCAGCGCACGGCCGAGATTCTGCCGCGCGTAGTTCAGCGCGTTCTGGATCCGGTCGGATTTCGGCGCGAGCTCCAGCATTTCCGAATGCTGCGACTGGCCGCCGGCCCGCCGCTGGTGCATCACGAGTTTGTGCGCGACCGACCGTGCGGCATCGGCACCCAGATCCTTTTCCACCATCGCGAGTGCGAGGTCGAGGCCGGCCGTCATCCCGGCCGACGTCCAGATCGGGCCGTCGACGATGTAGATCCGGTCTTCCTCGACGCTAATCTCCGGGTACTGCCGCTGCATGTCGCGGCCGAACGCCCAGTGCGTCGTCGCGCGGCGCTGCGCGAGCAGCCCGGCCTCGGCCAGCACGAACGCGCCCGTGCAGATGCCGGCGATCCGCCGCGTGCGCGCCTGGGTGCGGCGCAGGAATGCGACGACGCCGGCCGGTGCCGGCGACACAAGCGGATCGTTGACGCCCGCGACGATCCACGTATCGACCGCGATCCGCCCGCGCAGCGCGTGCGTGGCAACCGGCAGCCCGAGCGACGAGCGCACGTCGCCGCCGTCGACCGAATAGTTGTCCATCACGTAGAACGGCTCGCTCATGCCCATGTTCGCGTACTCGAACACCGACTGCGCGGCGAGCGCCATGATCTGGAAACCGTCGCTGATCAGAAAGCCGATGCGGTGCATGTGCGTTCTCCCGTCCCGGGCAAGTGGGTTGCCCGATGTCCTGAATCATACCCATCTACGTCATTTGTGTCGCAGCGATTCGAGACCAGAATGGTTTCACGCCATCCGGCCATTCCATCGAAACGGAGCACATCATGACGCAAGCACATCGCGGTACCGCCCTCATTACCGGCGCGTCGTCGGGCATCGGCGCCGTCTACGCCGACCGCCTCGCACGCCGCGGCTACGACCTGATCCTGGTCGCGCGCAGCCGTGAACGGCTGGCCGCCCTCGCCGAGCGCATCACGAACGACACGCAGCGCAGCGTCGAGATCATCGACGCCGACCTCAACGACCGCGCGGCACTCGCCGCCATCGAGACGAAGCTGAAGCAGGATGCGAGCATCACGCTGCTCGTGAACAACGCCGGCGTCGGTACGCACGCGCCGCTGCTCGACAGCGACGTCGACGCGATGACGCGGATGATCGACCTGAACGTGACCGCGCTCACGCGCCTCACCTATGCGGCCGTGCCCGGTTTCGTCGCCCGCGGCCACGGTGCTGTGATCAACATTTCGTCGATCGTCGCGATCTCGCCGGAAACGCTGAACGGCGTGTACGGCGGCAGCAAGGCGTTCGTACTCGCGTTCAGCCAGTCGCTGCATCACGAGCTTGCCGGCAAGGGCGTGCAGGTGCAGGCCGTGCTGCCCGGCGCGACCGCCACCGATTTCTGGCAGACGGGCGGCCTGCCGCTCGAACATCTGCCGAAGGAAATCGTGATGCCGGCGCCCGCCATGGTCGATGCGGCGCTGGTCGGCTTCGATCGTGGCGAACTCGTGACGATCCCGTCACTGCATGCGGGGGACGAATGGACCGCATACGAGGCCGCGCGCCGCACGATGGCCCCGCACCTGTCGGCCGATACGCCCGCGCCGCGCTACGCGACGGCACGCTGACCACGCGGCATCCCGCAGGTCGAAAGCGACGAGCGCGTCGAACCGGGGACGCGCCACGGAACACGGTGACACACGGCGTATCGACCGCAATCATCCGAGGTTCCGCGGCACGTTTCCGGGCACGCGCCGATCGGTGGATTCGTCTGCGGAAACCCGCGCCGGATTCTTTCCCGACCGGCGCAAATGGTGCGCATCAACAGACGATTGCGGCTCACTTGCCACGCATTCCGCGCAACAGTAAGCTCTGCGATTGCAGTCCCCAAGCGGCCTCGGTCGACCGGTATTCGTCCGATCACGAGGGCAATCGTTCGTTGCGGAATTCGACCATGCGGGTCCGTATGTTCATCACCGAGACCGGCGACGCGCCGGCCTCCGCTCGCGGTGCGGCCGACCGTCAGCCCGCGCTCCCGCCCCTGCCGGAACTGGACACCGTCTGTCGTGTCGCGCGTACGCATTTCGGCGCCGCCGGCGCGTTCATTGCGCGCATCGATGCCGATGCGCAACGTGTGCTGGCCACCGACGGCGTGCTGCCCGATCCACTGCCCGCCGCTTGCTTGCCGCCCCAAATCGCGCCGGATCCGGCCGCGGATGCGCGGTTCGCCCTGCACGGCACGAACGCCAACGGGCAACCCGACGTCGACCCGCCTCACGCGCTGCGGCTCGTCGCGGCCTGCGAACTGGCCGCGCCCGATGGCACGACACTCGGCACGCTGTGCGTCGTCGACGATAAGCGCCTCACGCCCGACGCCACCCAACGCGCGATGCTGCGCGACCTCGCCACGCTCGCCGCAAGCGCGCTGGCCCGCGCGATCGAAGCAGCCGCGCTGCGCGAACGGCTCGCCGTCGTCGAGGAACACAGCACGCTGACCACGCTCGCGCTCACCGAAAGCGGCACCGGCGTGTGGGATCGCAACGTGGAAACCGGCGAGATCCATTATTCGCCCGCCTGGAAGGCGTTGCTCGGCTACGCGCCGCACGAGCTCAGCACCCGCATCGAGGACGCGTACGAACGGCTGCATCCGGACGACGTCGACGACGTGAAGGCCACGATGCTGGCGCACTTCGAGCGCCGCACCGACTGCTACGCGGTCGAGCACCGCATCCGCTGCAAGGACGGTTCTTACAAATGGATCTGCAGCCGCGGCAAGGTGATTGCCCGCGACGGCAACGGCCGAGCGCTCCGGATGGTCGGGACGACCACGGACATCACCGCGCTGCGCGAGCTCGCCGCGCGGTTGCGCGACTCGGCCGCGCTCGTCACGGATCTCACCGACCAGGTTCCCGGGCTCGTGTTCCAGCTGCGGCAGGCGGCTGACGGGCGCCGCGTCTTTACCTATGCGAGCGCGGGGGTCAACGACATCTACGAACTGACGCCCGAGCAGGTCGCCCGCAGCGCGGAGGCCGTCGAGACACGGATCCATCCGGCCGACCTGGTCGCCTATCGGCTGTCGCTGCACGACTCGTCGGTACGGCTGACGCCGTGGCGCCTCGAATATCGCGTGCTGCTGCCCGGCCAGGGCCTGCGCTGGCGCGAAGGCGACGCACGCCCGCAGCGCACGGCCGACGGCGGAACCGTGTGGCACGGCTTCATCACCGACGCAACCGACCGCAAGCACATCGAGGCCGAACTGCACCGGATGGCGACGACCGACCACCTGACGCAACTGTCGAACCGCCACGCGTTCATGCGGCAAAGCGAAGCCGCGCTGCGCAGCGTGCGCACGACCGGCCTGGCCGCCGCGGTGCTGATGCTCGATCTCGATCACTTCAAGGCGCTGAACGACCGCTGGGGTCATCCGGTCGGCGACCGCGCACTCCGGCATTTCGCGCGGCTGCTGCTCGCGGAAACCGGGCCGGACGGCATCGTCGGCCGGGTCGGCGGCGAGGAATTCGCGATCGTGCTGCCGAGGACGGATCTCGACACTGCGCTGGCTTTCGCGCAGCGCGTGCAGCAACGCGCGATGCACGCGCGGCTCATGCACGAAGATCAGCAGGTCACGCTGACCGTCAGCATCGGCATCGACGCGATGCGGGCGTCGGACTTCGGCGCGTACCAGCCGCTGTCGCGCGCCGACAAGGCGCTCTACCTCGCGAAGGAACGCGGCCGCAACCGGATCGAGGTGTATCGGGCGTAGCCGCCCCGCGCCCCCGGCCAGGCGACGGCGCGCCGCGTCAGGCTTCCGGCCGCCCCCGTTGCACGACATATTCGGGACGGATCGTGTAGGCTAGTGCCCCTGATCCTACCCACCCCGACTCGCCATGGACAATGCCAAACGAACCGCGCGAATCGCGTCGGGTCTTCTCGTCGTCGCGCTCATCGAGATGCTGGCACTGGTGATCGGCTACGTGTTCGCCAGTTCGATGGACGATCCGTACACCGGCCTTCGCGTGCTCATCACCGCGCTCTTCTGGGTGGCAGGCCTGTCGGTCATCGGGGTCATCGCGGCTATCGCCTACCTGTCGATCGACCTGCAGGCGCGCGGCGGCATGATCTACGGGGCGCTGGTGCTGCACGGCCTGCTCGTCCTGCCCGGGCTGTTCCTGTACTTCCACTGAATCGCACCGTCGCCGCCAGCGTCACGCCGCGCCATCACGCGGCACCGCCCGCACACCCAGCAGCATCGCGACCGCGCACGCGGCCAGCAGCGCCGCGATCATCAGCATCGCCGGATCCATGCTGCCGGTTTTCGTGCGAATCAGCCCGACGAGCCACGGCGTGATCATGCCGCTCGACACGCCGATGCTGCTGATCAGCGCGATCCCGCCCGCCGCGCCCGCACCGGAGAAATACGCGGACGGCACGGCCCAGAACACCGGATGTGCGGCGAAGATCAGCATCGCCGCGACCGACAGCAGCGCCATCATTGCGACGATGCTCGACAGGTGCAGCGTCAGCAACGCGAGCGCCACCGCGCCGCCGAACGCGCACGCGGCGAAGTGCCAGCGCCGTTCGCGCTTGCGATCGGAGCGCCGCGCGATCGCGATCAGGCCGGCCGCGCCGATCGCATTCGGCACGACCGACAACAGGCTGATCTGCACGACGTCGTGGATGCCGAATTCGCGGATCATCAGCGGCATCCAGAACAACAGCATCAACAGCGCGGTGGTCAGCGAGAAATAGATGAACGCGAACAGGTACGTGCGCGGCTCGGCCAGCACCTGCCGCAGCGAATGCGGCGCCGGCGAATCGGCACCGGCGCGGTCTGCGGCCAGGTCGGCCGCGAGCCGCTGGCGATCGGCATCGGACAGCCAGTGCGCCTGCTCGGGACGATCGCACAGCCAGAACCACGCGATCACGCCGAGCAGGATGGCAGGCGCGCCCTCGATCGCGAACATCCATTGCCAGCCGTGCAGCCCGAGCACGCCCGACATCCCGCGCATCAGCCAGCCCGACAGCAGCCCGCCGACCATCCCGGCCACCGCGACACCCGCGTAGAAGATCGACAGCACCGACGCACGCCGCCGCGCCGGATACCAGTACGTCAGGTAGAACACCACGCCCGGGAAAAAACCGGCCTCGAACAGCCCGAGCAGGAAGCGCAGCACGTAGAAATGCTTCGCGCTGTCGACGGTGATCATCGCGACCGACACCGCGCCCCACAGGAACATGATCCGCGCGAACGTGCGGCGCGCGCCGAAGCGGCGCAGCAGCGCGTTGCTCGGCACCTCGAACAGCACGTAGCCGACGAAGAACAGCACCGCGCCGAGGCTGTACATCGCGTCGGTCAGGCCGAGATCCTGCCGCATCTGCAACTGCGCGAAGCCGATGTTGCTGCGATCGAGGATCGACACGATGTAGCAGATGAACAGGAACGGCACGATCCGCGCGCCGATGCGCCGGTACAGCGCGTCGTCGTCGGTTGAAGCGACGCCGGACGCGACGGCACGCGCGGCGTCCGCTTGAAGAGGGGCTGACATCGATCGTCTCCTCGATGGATTCGGGTACGGGGCGCACACGTGACGCCGGTCGCCGCTGCCCGCGCGCGGCGACCGGCCGTTGTTCGTTCAGTCGCGCGGCGCGCCTTCGGCTTTCACGCCGAGCATCAACGCAACCCCGCTCGCCACCAGCAGCGCGGCCAGCAGATACACGGCGAGATCCATGCTGCCGGTGCGCGTGCGGATCATCCCGATCACCCACGGGCTGACGATGCCGCTCGTGATCCCGATGCTGCTGATCAGCGCGATCCCGGCTGCGGCCGCGTTGCCCGACAGGTAGCGGGTCGGCACGGCCCAGAAGATCGGCAGCGCGGCGAAGATCAGCGTCGCCGCGATCGACAGGCACGCGAGCATCGCCGCGAAGCTGTGCAGGTGCAGCGTCAGCGCCGCGAGCGCGAGCCCGCCGCCGATCGTGCAGCACGCGAAGTGCTTGCGGCGCTCGCCGGTCCGGTCCGAACGGCGCGCGATCAGGATCAGCCCCACCGCACCGACCGCATTCGGCACGACCGTGTACAGGCTCACGGCCACGACGTCGGTCACGCCGAAGTCGCGGATCATCAGCGGCATCCAGAAGTTGAGCGTCAGCGACGCGCAGGTCAGCGAGAAATAGATGAACGCGAACAGGTACACGCGCGGATTCGCGAGCGCGGCCATGAGGCTGCGCCCGTCGTGCGCGTTGCCGTGCCCGCCGCCGGCGCACAGCGCGGCAACCCGCGCCTTTTCATCGGACGTGAGCCACGTGGCGTCCTGCGGCCGGTCGACCAGCAACGTGAACGCGGCGAATGCGAGCAGGATTGCCGGCGCGCCTTCGATCGCGAACATCCACTGCCAGCCGTGCATCCCGAGCACGCCGCTCATGTCGCGCATGATCCAGCCCGACATCAGGCCGCCGAGCACGCCGGCCACCGCGACGCCCGCGAAGAACACCGAGATCGCGGCCGCCCGCCGGTTCGCGGGGAACCAGTAGGTCAGGTACAGCACGATGCCGGGAAAGAAGCCCGCTTCGAACACGCCGAGCAGGAAGCGCAGCACGTAGAAATGCGACGGCTGCGACACGAACATCATCCCGGTCGATGCGATGCCCCACAGCAGCATGATCCGCGTGAAGGTGCGGCGCGCGCCGAACCGCGCGAGCAGCAGGTTGCTCGGCACTTCGCAGAACACGTAGCCGACGTAGAACACCGCGGCGCCGAGGCCGTACATCGCGTCGCTGAAGCCGAGGTCGTGCTTCATCTGCAACTGCGCGAAGCCGATGTTGATGCGGTCGAGGAACGAGATGACGTAGCAGAGGAACAGGAACGGCACGATCCGCCATGCGATCTTGCGGAACAGCAGCGCATCGTCCGTGGCGGCGGAAGCCGAAGCGCTCGCGTGCGCGAGCGCCGCTTCGGCGGGAAGCGATTGGGGCATGTCTCTCTCCAAACAGGCTGCGCGATTCGAGCGCGCAAGCCGTCTCCCAGGGCGTACGTGCGCCCTGCTTTTTAATGAGATCGGATACGGCAGACGGAAAGACGGCGGAACGCCGCGGCCGGTCGCCGCTTCAGAAAAAAGGCGGAGCGCCCTGCCGGGCACCCCGCCTGTGCAAGCCGCTCAGTCCTGCAGCGCGGCCCACATATCCTTGTCGCGCTGCGCAGTCCAGATGCGCGGATGCGTAATGCCGCTCGCTTCGTCGAACGCACGCGACACGTCGAACGGCAAGCAATGCTCGTAGATGAACACGTGGCCGAACTTCGGGTCCATCGCTTCGCGCGTGAGCGCCATTGACGCCTTCAGGTCGAGCTTCTGCTCGACGGCCTTGCGGCCCTGTGCGAGCAGGGTCGTGACGAAATCCTTCGTGTAGTCGAGGCCGTTGTTCACCTCGGCCGGGTTCAGCAGCGCGGGGCCGCGGCCCGGCACGAGCTTCTCGGCGCCGAGCGCGCGCAGCGCCTCGAGCGTGGCCGGCCACTGTTCGAGCTGCGCGTCGCCGCAGTAGCACGCGGCGTCGTATTCGACGAGGTCGCCCGAGAACAGCACCTTCTGCGACGGGATCCAGACGATCGTGTCGCCCTTCGTGTGGCCCGAGCCGACGTGCATGATCTTCACTTCGAGCTTGCCGAGGAACAGCGTGATCTCGCGCTCGAACACGAGCGTCGGCCACGTCAGGCCGGGCACCGTCTCGACACCGGCGAACAGGCGCGGAAAGCGTTCGATCTCCGACTTCATGTCGGCCTCGCCGCGCTCGACGATCATCTCGTACGTGCCGCGGCTCGCGATCACGTGCTGCGCGCCTTCGTCGAAATACGCGGACGCGCCGAGCACGCGCACCGCGTGGTAGTGCGACAGCACGACGTGCTTGATCGGCTTGTCGGTCACGCTGCGGATCTTCGCGATCAGGTCCTGGGCCATCGCGGGCGTCGCGGTCGTGTCGACGATCAGCACGCTGTCGTCGCCGATGATCACGCCCGAGTTCGGGTCGCCTTCGGCGGTGTATGCGTACGCGTTCTCGGACAGCTTCGTCCAGGTGACTTTCTTCTCTTCCAGATCGGCTTGGGAGGCGAATGCTTTGGCCATGTTGCGTTCCGTGGCTGCGAGCCATGTGTTGAGGGGAGTGAGCGGATCATCTTCCCGCACCGAATATTTGTCAATGACAAAGTCGCTTGCTATTGTTTAATACGGGTAAACGTGCGGGCTGGCGCGATAAATGGCGTCGGATACCATGCGGGGTTTCGTCAACGGAAGAGTCATCGCGTGCAGAACCACGAAGTCAGCGCAGACGACGCGCCGCCCAAGGCGCAGCGCGGGATCCAGAGTGTCGAGGTCGGCGGCCGGCTGCTCGACGCGCTCGCGCGCCGGCGCAAGCCGCTCGGCCTGTCGGAGCTGGCCGCGGCGGCCGACCTGTCGACCGCGCAGGCGCACACCTATCTCGTCAGCCTGACGCGGCTCGCGCTCGTGAAGCGCGACGCGATCACCGGCAACTACGAGCCGGGCCCGTTGTCGCTGCGGCTCGGGCTGATGTCGATCGAGCGCCAGCCGGCTTACCGCGCGGCGCTGCCGCACGCGGCGCGGCTCGCGGAAGCGGTCGGCCTGAGCGTTGCGCTGTCGGTGGCGGGCGCGCTCGGGCCGACGATCGTGCGTATCGAGCACGGCGGCTATCCGCTGCACGTGAACCTGCACGTCGGCTCGGTGATGTCGCTCGACACGACGGCCACCGGCCGCGTGTTCCGCGCGTTCGGCGATCCCGCGCAACTCGATGCGATGGCGGCCAGCCAGGCCGGCGCGGGCGCCACGCTCGCGGGCGCCGAGCAGCCCGTGCCGGACGCCGGCGTGACGCAGGCGGAACTCGACGCGATCCGCGCTC
>NZ_JAAGPO010000059.1:0-55395 GCF_017104825.1 Burkholderia sp. Ac-20345
TCGCGGCGGAGCTCGAACGTGCAGGGAACACGATTTCGTGGCTGATGCGCGCCGATGCGCCGCGCGCGTTGCTCGCGCTGATCGCCTTCGGCGACACCGTGAAGCCGGGCGCCCGCGACGCGATCGCGGCGCTGTCGGCGCGCGGCGTCGCCAGCGTGCTCGTGACGGGTGACAACCGCGGCAGCGCGGCAGCCGTCGCGGCGTCGCTCGGCATCGGCGAGGTGCATGCGCAGGTGCTGCCCGACGACAAGGCGCGCGTCGTCGCCGAGCTGAAGCGCACGCACGGCGGGATCGTCGCGATGGTCGGCGACGGGATCAACGATGCACCGGCGCTCGCCGCGGCCGATGTCGGCATCGCGATGGCGACCGGCACGGACGTCGCGATGCACACGGCCGGCATCACGCTGATGCGCGGCGACCCGGCGCTCGTCGCCGACGCGATCGACATCTCCCGACGCACGTACCGGAAGATCCAGCAGAACCTGTTCTGGGCGTTCGTCTACAACCTGGTCGGCGTGCCGCTCGCGGCGCTCGGCTGGCTGAACCCGGTGATCGCGGGCGCGGCGATGGCGTTTTCCAGCGTCAGCGTCGTGACCAACGCGTTGCTGTTGCGGAGATGGAAGGGGCGCGCGCGGTGATGTGTGCCGGTGGCGTGTGCCAGTGACGTGTGCCAGTGACGTGTGCCAGTGACGTGTGCCAGTGACGTGTGCCAGTGACGTGTGCCGAACGGCCGGATGGCCGTTCGGCGTTCGGCGTTCGGCGTTCGGCGTTCGGCGTTCGGCGTTCGGCGTTCGGCGTTCGGCGTTCGGCGCTTGGCGCTTGGCGCTTGGCGCTTGGCGCTTGGCGAACAGGAAGGATCGTGAGGTCGGCCGGTGTTGGCCAGTCACGGCGAGTCGAATCGCCGGCGCATGAGGACGCGGCACCGGCCGGTGGATTCAGTCCGAAATGACCGGCTTGATCAAGGTCGTCGTGATCGGCGCGAAGCCGCACGCCCGATACAGCGCGCGGGCTGCCGCGTTGTGATTGAACACCGACAGCCCGATCTCGGTGACACCGTACCGGCGCGCCTCGGCATCGAGTGCGTCGAGCGTACGCGTGGCCCAGCCCTGGCGGCGCCGGGACGGGACGATGTCGAGGTCGTAGATGAACAGCGTGCGGTTCGGCCCTTCAGGCACGATCGCATACCAGAGGTCGCCCACCGCGTCGCCGCTGGCGCCGTCGACGAGCACGACGAAGGTCTGGCCGGAGGTACGCAGGCCGTCCGGCAGCAGCGTGTCGAAGCAGGCACGCGCCCGGCTGGCCGCATCTTCGACAGCATTTTGTCCGGATGAAACGAGATCGCTCGCGTAGCCGTCGATGGCTCGCGTGCGGTACGCGTGGAATTCGCTGGCCGTCATCGGCCGCATCTGCAGCATGGCCCGGTCACCGTGAACGGAATCGGACTTCCAGTGTAGCGGGACGGTCGCACCGGCGCGCGATGCGGCGGCGGAAAGCGGGCAGGCAGGTGCGGCGAGCGCCGCGCTGACAGCGAATCAGCGAATCAGCGAATCAGCGAATCAGCGAATCAGCGAATCAGCGAATCAGCGAATCAGCGAATCAGCGAATCAGCGAATCAGCGACGGTACAGGACGATCGGCACGAGGTGCGCACGGCGCACGCGCTCGGCTTCGGCACGACGCGCGGCGTACGAGTATTCGGCGTCGAGCGGCAGGTGCGGAGACACGAAAAGGTCGTCGATCTTTTGCAGCAGGGCGAGGATGAAGCTCATGTGAGACTCCTGACAGATGTGACTAGGGTTTTCCCTTAGATGGACTCTATTCTAAGGGTTTTCCCTGAACTCTGCCAGCGCGTCGCATCAGTTTGCCGCATGCGCGCAACGGCCGATCGCCGATATGGAACGGTGATCCTTGCTCCGTCGGGCTCCCGGGATAGGGTCGAAACGATTAACGCGTGCGGCGAGCACGCTTCGCGACGGCCGCCTCGCGATTCGCGTTGCGCTGAAGCCGGTCGACTTGCGACAGCAGCGCTTCGTGATGCTCCTCGAGCGTCATCAGCGTTGCCTGCTGCGTCGACAGATCGGCCGCGAGGCGATCGATCCGCTGCTGCTTCGTGGCCACGTCCTGCTTCAGGTGCGCAATCTGCCGCGTTTGCATCACCAGCGCGACGAGCCCGGCCAGCGCGACGACGGCCAACGCCAGCAGCAGGCGGTTGACGCGGCGCATCTCGCGATCGGCCGCGCGCGTCAGGCCGTCCACGTCGGCCTGCAGGGCGGCGAGCCGGTCGGTCAGCGGGCGCAGGTGCGTATCCGGATCGAACGCCGGCGCGGCCGGTTGCGTACGCTCCGCCGACGGCTTCGTGACAAAGGAGGCAGCGGAAGCCGTCGGCTGCGTGACCGGGGATACGGTGGCGCCGGCCTGCGGTGCGGCGTCGTGGGCCTTCGCGGGGTTCGCGGGGTTCGCGGCGTTCACCGGCTTGGCCGGCTGCGCCGACGTCTGCGGCTCGACCGCCGACACCGCGTCCGGCACCGGGCTCGACCCAGCCGCGTCCAGCGCCGTGTCGGCGCTCGTCACGACCGGCGCGGATTGCTCCGCTGTCGCGTCGCTTGCACCCGCAGCCGCCCGGCGTTTGCCGCCCGACGACGCACGACGCTCCTTCGCGGCATCGCCGGAAGCTCGCCCTTCGCGGGATTTGACGGCAGCGGCGACAACAACAGCCTTCTCGACTTCACCGCCAGCCGCTTGCGATTCGCTCGCCTTCGCCGCAGCACCATCGGCCGCCTGCCGCTTGGTCGCCGCCATCGTGGCGCCGTCGACCGCAGGCACCTCGGCGAACTTCGTAGCCACGCCATCGGCCAGGGGAACATCGCCTGCCCCGATTGCAGCGCCGCCAGAAGCCGGCACGACCTCTGCGTTTGCAACGTCCCCAACTTCAGGCACCGAAACACCGTGCGCCACCTTCGCGACGTCCTGCGTCACAGCACCTTCCGCAGCTTCCACATGCCCTGCCACGACCACACCTTCCGGCGCATTGAACCCGTCCAGCGCAGCCTGGCGCCCGGAGGCCACATCGTCCGCGACATCGACCGCCGCATCGGCTTGCGCGCCCGCTTCGTCGCGCGCCGCAGCCGGTGCGCGCTCGCCCGGCTCGAGCACCGGATCGCCGAACAGGTCGAGCGTACGTTCGTCCCGCGGCGCGTCGGCCAGCGCACTGCCGGACCGTGCTGTCGCCCTCGCTGACGTACTGCCCGCGGCGGCAGCCGAGCGCTGGCGCGAACGGGCCGACGAACGATTGGAACGGGAACGGGAGCGAGGCGAGGAAACGGATTCGGTCATGGAAATCGGATGGCGGGGCCCGCAAGCGCGGAACCGGATGTCGAACGGAATCTGGTCGGGCATTGTCGCATGCCCCGTTGCCGATTCAGCTTATTCGTCGCCCGACAGCCCATTGCCCTCTTCGAAACGCGTGACGCCCTTCAGCGCCCGCAGCTTGTCGCAGATCGCCTGGTATTCGAGTGCCGACACCCGCGCGAGCGCGATGCGCACCTCGTCGTGCTCGCCCGTGTCGTCGGCGCGCTGCACGATGAACTGCTTCACGCGCGCACTGTCCGGGCCGAGCGCCGCGTGCAGCGAATCGAAGTTCAGCGTGCCGCTCACGACCGTCAGCGCGAGCTGGCGCCGCTGGCGCACCGTGAAGTAGCGCCGCTCCAGCGGCTTGATGCCGGCCAGGATGATCAGGATGATGATCGTCGCCGAAATCGACGCGACGTAGAGCCCGCCGCCCACCGCGAGGCCGATTGCGGCGACCGACCACAGGCTCGCGGCGGTCGTCAGCCCGCGCACGATCTCGCCGCGCAGCAGGATCGAGCCCGCACCGAGGAAACCGATGCCCGACACGACCTGCGCGGCGATCCGCGACGGATCGAGCACGATGTGCTCGCTGCTGCCGAGCACGTCGGCGAACCCGAATGCCGACACGATCATGATCAGCGTCGAACCGACACAGACGAGCATGTGCGTGCGCAGGCCGGCCGCCCACGACAGGCGCTCGCGTTCGAAGCCGATGACGCTGCCGAGGGCCGCCGCGAGAACGAGCCGCATCACGAGTTCCAGGTTGCTCAGCATGCGATTTATCTCCTTTTTTGGTGCCGGCCGCGCGGAATGTTTTATCCTTGGCCCCGGCCGCGCCGATCCTCCGGGCCGCGCCGACACGTTTCGAACCCAGCGCTCAACCCCGTCATGTCCGTTTCCGACTCCGCTTCCGCCCAGGCCGCCCAGCTGCGCCACCATTTCGCGCACGTCGTCTTGCCGATCTGGCGGGGTTCAGGGTTCGACCAGACATTACAGCTGCCGTTCGAAGCCGTCGACCCGGCCACCCACGCGCCGCTGCCCGTGACCCGTTATCGCGCAATGGCCTGCGCACGGCAACTGTTCGTGTTCGCGCAGGCCGGCGACACCGCGCACGCGGCCACGCTGTTCGACGCGCTGGGCCGGCACTTTCGCGATCCGCGCCACGGCGGCTGGAACTACAGCGTCGACGCGCAAGGCGCACCGCTCGACACGACCAAGGATCTCTACACGCACGCCTTCATCGTCTTCGCGTGCGCCGCGTGGCATGCGGCGTCGGGCGACACCGCCGCGCGCCAGGCGGCCGAGGAGACCGCCGCGCTGATTCAGGATCGTTTCGCGCCGCGCCCCGGCGACGCGCTGCTCGATGCGGCGCGCCACGCCGATTTCTCGTCATCCGGCAGCGGGGCGCTGCAGAATCCGCTGATGCACCTGACCGAAGCGTGGCTCGCGGCGGCCGATGCATTCGGCGATGCGGCATTCGACGACGCGCTCGCGCACACCGCGCAGGCCGTCGAGCGCACGTTCGTCGACGCGGCGACCGGCTGCGTGGCCGAGCTGCCGCTCGGCGCGGCCGACAACCGTTTCGAGCCCGGCCATCAGTTCGAGTGGTTCTATCTGGTCGATGCGGCCGGCGCGCGTCTTGCGCAGACCGGGCTCCCCGGCGCGCTGGCGCGCGCGTACGCGTTCGCGGAGCAATACGGCGTCGATCCGCAGACGGGCGGCGTCTGCGCGGCGCTCGACGCGCAAGGCGCATGTATCGACGGCACGCAGCGGATCTGGGCGCAGACCGAGTACCTGCGCGCGCTCGCGACGCACGGCGGCACACCGGCCTCCGCGCCGCTCGCGCGGCAGAGCGAACGCTTCGCCGCGCGCTTCCTGCATCCGCGCGGCTGGTTCGAGTGCAAGACGGCTGACGGGCAGGTGTCGCGCGCCGACATGCCGTCGACGACGCCCTACCACCTCGCGACCGCCTACGCGGCGCTGCCGGCCGGCGCGTAACCCGCGTCGGCGAACGACGGTGCCGCACGTTCGCCGCGTGCGGCACGCCCATCGCCCAGCTCGAACACCGAAACCGCCTGCATCAGGTGCGCGGTCTGGTCGTTCAGCGACGCGGCCGCCGCCGCGACCTCCTCCACCAGCGCCGCGTTCTGCTGCGTGAGCTGATCCATCTGCGTAACGGCCTGGTTCACCTGCTCGATCCCGACGCTCTGCTCGACCGACGCCGCGGTGATCTCGGACATCGTCTGCACGACGCGCGTGATCGACGCCGACACCGTCCGCATCGCGTCGCCGGCGCGCTCGACGAGCTCCGCGCCGCCGTTGATCTGCGCGACCGAATCCTCGATCAGCGCCTTGATCTCCTTCGCCGATTGCGCGCTGCGCTGCGCGAGCGAGCGCACTTCACCCGCGACGACCGCGAAGCCGCGCCCCTGTTCGCCGGCGCGTGCGGCTTCCACGGCCGCGTTCAGCGCGAGGATGTTGGTCTGGAACGCGATGCCGTCGATCACCGAGATGATCTCCGCGATCCGCCCCGAGCTTTGCGCGATGCCGCGCATCCGGTCGATCACGCTGTCGACCACGCCGCCGCCATGGCTCGTCGCCTCGAGTGCCGCGTCGGCCAGCGCGCTCGCCGCGCGTGCGCTGTCGGTGTTCTGCCGGACGGTCGCCGTCAGTTGCTCCATGCTCGCGGCCGTTTCCTCGAGCGATGCGGCCTGGGTGCCGGTGCGCGCCGACAGGTCGGCGTTGCCGCCCGCGATCTCGCCCGCGCCGAGGTGGATCGCGTCGGACGCGTGGCGCACCGTGCGCACGGTGCCCGCGACGCTCGTCTGCATCGCGGCAAGGCTGCGCAGCATCCGGTCGATCTCGAACACGCCGCCTGCCCGCACGGCTTCATCGAGCCGGCCTTGCGCGATCCGCTCGAAATGGCGGCCGGCTTCTTCCAGCGGCGCGACGACCGCGCGTCGCGCGGCCGCGTAGATCGCCGCGCTCGCCGCGAGCATCGCCACCAGCAGCACGATGCCGACCGACTTGAACCAGAGCATGCCGCCGTCGATCGTGTCGAGCGCCGTGCGGCTCGATGCGCCGCCGTAGTCGGTGAAGCGGCGCAGCTCGGCGATATAGGCGTCCTGGATGCTCTGCGTCGGCTGGTCGAGGAAGGCCTGGATGTTGTCGGCGTCGAGGAACTGCACGAGTTCGCCCAGCGCGCCGCGCAACGCGCGATAGCGCTCGGCGAGCGCCGCGACGCGCGCGCGGTTGGCATCGTCGACCGGCTGCGCGGCGGTCAGCGCGGCGAACGCCTTGTCCGCTTCCGCGAGCGAAGCGCCCGCATGGCGGATGATGTCTTCCGGCTTCGGGCCGCCACGCACCATCCGCGTGCCGGCGCGCGACAGGTTGATACGCGCGTCGAGCAGCTGCTGGGTCGCCTGGCTGGCCGCCTCGACCTGCGTGATCGCAACGTTCGACAGATCGTCGACGCCGCTACGCGTCGATTTGAGCGCCCAGAAGCCGAGCGCCTCGATCGCGAACAGGAACAGGCAGAACACGGTCAACACGCCGAGCAGACCCGACGCGAGCTTGATTTTTCCGAACATGGGGGAGATTCCTGGAAAGCGGACGATGAGGCAATGCCCCGGCATTAGCGGCATTTCTTCGTCGGACTTTAGGAATGGACGACGGCAAAGCTCGCGTTACTCGCGCATTCGCGTCGAATTGCCCGCAAACAGGGAAATCCACGGCATTCGACGCAATAATCGCGTCGCATCGCGCCGCAAATTGCACGAAACGCGGACGAATTTCCTTGCTTATCCGCATCCCCCTTCCTAGAGTTCAGCGCAAGCGGGCACTCATTTCGAGGGAAGTTCGATGACCGACATCACGGACCACGCGCGCGGCGCATTGCGTGCGCAACCGTTCAGCATGCTGCTGGGCACGGAGCTGATGCATATCGGCGACAACGAAGTGTCGCTGTGCCTGCCCGTGCGCGAAGAACTGCGGCAGCAGCATGGTTTCGTGCACGGCGGCGTCATCAGCTACCTCGCGGACAACGCGCTGACGTTCGCCGGCGCACTCGTGCTCGGCCCGCGCGTGATCACGGCGGAATACAAGATCAACTACCTGCGGCCGGCCGTGAACGGCACGCTCGTCGCCCGCGCGAAGCTCGTCTACGCGGGCCGGCATCAGGCGACCTGCCAGTGTCACGTGTTCGTCATCGACGGCGATCACGAGCGGCTCGTCGCGATCGCGCAGGGCACGATCAACCGCGTCGGCGACGGCAAGATGCCGGATGCGCCGGAGGAAACGGCGTGAGCGGTTCCCCGCGCTTGAAGGACCGCCCATCCACCTGGAAGGCGACGGGCGCATAGTCGAGCCGAGCGGACAGATTGGCGGACAAGTTTGCCGCTCCCGTGCGCGGCACAAATGGTTCTAACGCTTCATCGCGGCAAGATAGACTGCATCACGCTCGCGTCGACCGACCGCCACGACAAGTACGAGCACCTCCGAATCGCGCACTTCGTAGACGAGCCTGTAACCGACGCTGCGCAGCTTGATCTTGTAGCGGTCCGGATGACCATGCAGCTTTGCAGACGGTACGCGAGGATTCTCGAGCCGCTCGGCGAGCCGGGATTTGAACTGGTCGCGAACGGTGCGATCGAGCTTCTTCCACTCTTTCAGAGCAGGTTCGAGAAAGGCAAGCTCAAAGCTCATTCAGCTTGACCTTGACGACCTTCTCCTTGGCGCGCTTGTCGGCCAGCGTGTTGTCTTCGATATCTTCAAGACGTTCGACCATCGCTTCCCACGTCTTCGCCGGGATGCAATAGAACGCAGGTTCGTTGTGATTCAGGATCGCGACCGGGAAACCCTCTCCAGCCGCGACCGTACCCATCGGGTTCCGCTTCAGTTCCGAAACACTCGCCGTAACGTTGGCCAGGATGGTATGAGGCATGTCGGCTCCGTCTTCAACAGGATGTAGATTGTACTCTATTTAGCACCAAATTTAGTACCATAATTGGATCAAAAAGTTCCCGAAGTCTTTCGTTGAAATGCGTTTCGCGGCAGGCTCATCGACCTCTACATGCTGGCGTGCCTACTCCGCCCCGCCCCCCGCCAGCGGCAGAAACCGCGGCGCCACGCGCGCCCGCACGTTGCCGTTTTCATCCGTACGATAGATGCCGCGCGTCACGTTGTGCGGATGCGCGGCCGCGTCGGCACGCTCAGCAGCGGCGCGAAACACGCATCGGTGCCTTCGAGCAGCGCACGCCAGTGCGCGGACGGCTGCTGCGCGAACACGTCGGCGAAGCGGGCCTTCAGCGCGGGCCAGCGCGCGCGGTCGTACTGCGACGCCGGATCGACGTCGGTCAGCCCAAGCCGTTCGACCAGCAGCGCATAGAACGGCGGCTCGAGCGCGCCGATCGTCACGCATTCGCCGTCCGCGCAGCGGTATACGTCGTAGAACGGCGCATCGTGGAAAAGGCTCGGTTGCGCGCCGTCGAGTTGCCCGTTCGCGCGCGCCCACAGCGCAAGTGAACCAAGCATCGACACGATGTCGACGATCGCGCCGTCGACCACACGCCCCGGCCCGCCGCCGCGCACGTCGAACAGCGCGCAGACGATCCCGAACGCGAGCCCGAGCGCGCCGCCCGCATCGCCGACGACGGTCGGCGGCAACCCCGGCCGGCCATCGCGCGGCGCGGACAGCGACAGCAGCCCCGTCAACGCGACGTAATTCAGGTCATGTCCGGCTGCGGCGGCCAGCGGGCCATGCTGGCCCCAGCCGGTCATCCGCCCGTACACGAGCGTCGGATTGCGACGTGCGCAATCGTCGGGCCCGAGGCCGAGCCGCTCCATCACACCGGGCCGCAGCCCCTCGATCAGCGCGTCGGCCTGCGCGATCAGGTCGAGCGCCGCATCGCGACCGGCTGGCGACTTCAGGTCGAGTTCGACGATCGTCTTGCCTTCGCGCAGCAGGTCGCCGTCTCGGGCCTGCAACGCATCCGGCGCACTCGTGCGGCCGGATGGGCGCGCGATCAGCGTGATGCGTGCACCCATCCCGGCGAGCATCCAGCCCGCGAGCGGGCCGGGGCCGAGACCTTCGAATTCGACGATGTGGATGCCGGAAAGCGGCGCATCGAGCGGCATACGAATCTCCTGTTTATGTCCGCGCGTCGCGACGGTCTCCGATGCCGTACTCCTCGCACCGGGTCGCGTCCGTCACGCACGACAAATGAAAAATCCCTGCGCCGCGGGGTCCGCTTCGCAGGGATCGGTGTGAACGGCGCGCATTCCGGCTGCCTTGCCGGAACCCACTACACTCAGAACGCGTCGCCCGGCACGCGCACCCAGCCTTCCATCAGCACGCGTGCGCTGCGGCTCATGATCGCCTTGGTGACGGTCCACTCGCCGTTTTCGAGCTGCGCTTCCGCGCCGACGCGCAGCGTGCCCGACGGATGCCCGAAGCGCACCGCGTTGCGTTCGCCGCCGCCCGCCGCCAGGTTGACGAGCGTGCCGGGGATCGCCGCGGCCGTGCCGATCGCGACCGCCGCCGTGCCCATCATCGCGTGGTGCAGCTTGCCCATCGACATCGCGCGCACCAGCAGGTCGACGTCGCCCGCATTCACGCGCTTGCCGCTCGATGCGACGTAATCGGCCGGCTTCGCGACGAATGCGATCTTCGGCGTGTGCTGTCGCGTCGCGATTTCATCGAGCGTGTCGATCAGGCCCATGCGCAGCGCGCCGTGCGCACGAATCGTCTCGAACTTCTCGAGCGCCTTCGCATCGCCGTTGATCGCGTCCTGCAGCTCGGTGCCCGTATAGCCGATCGCTTCCGCCTCGACGAAGATCGTCGGAATGCCCGCGTTGATCATCGTCGCCTTCAGCGTGCCGACACCCGGCACCGCGAGATCGTCGACGAGGTTGCCGGTCGGGAACATCGAGCCGCCCGCGCCTTCCTCCTCGGCGGCCGGGTCCATGAACTCGAGCTGCACTTCGGCGGCCGGGAACGTGACGCCGTCCAGCTCGAAGTCGCCGGTTTCCTGCACCGCGCCGTTCGTCACCGGCACATGCGCGACGATCGTCTTGCCGATGTTCGCCTGCCAGATCCGCACGACGGCAACACCGTCGCGCGGCACGCGCGCCGGATCGACGAGCCCGCCGCTGATCGCGAACGGGCCGACCGCCGCCGACAGGTTGCCGCAGTTGCCGGTCCAGTCGACGAATGCCTTGTCGATCGAGACCTGACCGAACAGGTAGTCGACGTCGTGGCCCGGCCGCGTGCTCTTCGACACGATCACCGTCTTGCTGGTGGACGATGTCGCGCCGCCCATCCCGTCGATCTGCTTGCCGTACGGATCGGGGCTGCCGATCACGCGCAGCAGCAGCGCGTCGCGGGCGGCGCCCGGCGCCTGCGCGGCGTCCGGCAGGTCCTGCAGCCGGAAGAACACGCCCTTGCTGGTGCCGCCGCGGATATAGGTCGCGGGAATCCTGATTTGAGGAGTGTGAGCCATGTGTGCGTTATCCCTGTGTGACTCGATCAAGCCGCCTGCGACGATTCGAGGAAGTCCTGCGCGAAGCGCTGCAGCACGCCGCCCGCTTCGTAGATCGACACTTCCTCTGCCGTATCGAGCCGGCACGTCATCGGCACCTCCACGCGCTCGCCGTTCTTGCGGTGAATCACGAGCGTCAGGTCGGCGCGCGGCGTGCGCTCGCCGATCACGTCGAAGGTCTCGGTGCCGTCGATGCCGAGCGTCGTCCGGTTCGTGCCCGGCTTGAACTCGAGCGGCAGCACGCCCATCCCGATCAGGTTCGTGCGGTGGATCCGCTCGAAGCCTTCGGCGGCGATCGCCTCGACGCCCGCGAGCCGCACACCCTTCGCGGCCCAGTCGCGCGACGAGCCCTGGCCGTAGTCGGCGCCGGCCACGACGATCAGCGGCTGCTTGCGATTCATGTACGTCTCGATCGCTTCCCACATCCGCATGACCTTGCCTTCCGGCTCGACGCGCGCAAGCGAGCCCTTCTTCACCGCTCCGTCGACGACCGCCATCTCGTTGAGCAGCGTCGGGTTCGCGAAGGTCGCGCGCTGCGCGGTCAGGTGGTCTCCCCGGTGCGTCGCGTACGAGTTGAAGTCTTCTTCCGGCAGGCCCATCTTCGCGAGGTACTCGCCGGCCGCGCTGTCCAGCAGGATCGCGTTGGACGGCGACAGGTGGTCGGTCGTGATGTTGTCGCCGAGCACCGCGAGCGGGCGCATGCCCTGCAGCGTGCGCTCGCCGGCCAGCGCGCCTTCCCAGTACGGCGGACGGCGGATGTACGTGCTCTGCGCGCGCCACTCGTACAGCGGCGCCGCGCGCTCGCCCGCATCGGCGCTACGCGCGAACATCGGCTCGTAGACCTTGCGGAACTGCTCGGGCTTCACGCTCGACGCGACGATCGCATCGATCTCCTCGTCGGTCGGCCAGATGTCCTTCAGCGTGACGGGCTTGCCGTCCTGGTCGTGACCGAGTACGTCCTTCTCGATGTCGAAGCGGATCGTGCCGGCGATCGCATATGCGACGACGAGCGGCGGCGACGCGAGGAACGCCTGCTTCGCATACGGGTGGATACGGCCGTCGAAGTTGCGGTTGCCGGACAGCACGGCCGTCGCATACAGGTCGCGATCGACGATCTCCTGCTGGATCTTCGGGTCGAGCGCGCCCGACATCCCGTTGCAGGTCGTGCACGCGAACGCGACGATGCCGAAGCCGAGCTTCTCGAGTTCGGGCAGCAGGTTCGCTTCTTCCAGATACAGCTCGACCGCCTTCGAGCCGGGCGCGAGCGAGCTCTTCACCCACGGCTTGCGCGTGAGGCCGCGCGCATTCGCGTTGCGTGCGAGCAGGGCCGCGGCAATCACGTTGCGCGGGTTGCTGGTGTTCGTGCAGCTCGTGATCGCGGCGATGATCACCGCGCCGTCGGGCATCTCGCCCGCCTTCTCTTCCCACTGGCCGGCGATCCCGCGCGCGGCGAGATCGGACGTCGGCAGCCGCTTGTGCGGGTTCGACGGGCCGGCCATGTTGCGCACGACGCTCGACAGGTCGAACGTCAGCGTGCGCTCGTATTGCGCGTTGGCGAGCGTATCGGCCCACAGGCCCGCCGCCTTCGCGTAGGTCTCGACGAGCTTCACCTGCTCGTCGCTGCGGCCGGTGAGGCGCAGGTAGTCGGTGGTCTGGCCGTCGATGAAGAACATCGCGGCCGTCGCGCCGTATTCGGGCGCCATGTTCGAGATCGTCGCGCGATCGCCGAGCGTGAGGCTCGCCGCGCCTTCGCCGCGGAATTCGAGATACGCGCCCACCACCTTTTCCTTGCGCAGGAATTCGGTCAGTGCGAGCACGACGTCGGTCGCGGTGATGCCGGGCTGGCGCTTGCCGGTCAGCTCGACGCCGACGATGTCGGGCAGGCGCATCCACGACGCGCGGCCGAGCATCACGTTCTCCGCTTCGAGGCCGCCGACGCCGATCGCGATCACGCCGAGCGCGTCGACGTGCGGCGTGTGGCTGTCGGTGCCGACGCAGGTATCGGGATACGCGACGCCGTCGTGCGCCTGGATCACCGGCGACATTTTCTCGAGGTTGATCTGGTGCATGATGCCGTTGCCCGGCGGGATCACGTCGACGTTCTCGAACGCCTTCTTCGTCCACTCGATGAAGTGGAAGCGATCCTCGTTGCGGCGATCCTCGATCGCGCGGTTCTTCGCGAACGCGTCCGGATCGAAGCCGCCGCATTCGACGGCGAGCGAGTGGTCGACGATCAGCTGCACCGGCACGACCGGGTTCACCTTGGCCGGGTCGCCGCCGCCGTCGGCGATCGCGTCGCGCAGGCCGGCGAGATCGACGAGCGCGGTCTGCCCGAGGATGTCGTGGCACACGACGCGCGCCGGGAACCACGGGAAATCACGTTCGCGCTTGCGCTCGATGATCTGCTTCAGCGAATCGGCGAGGATCGCCGGATCGCAGCGGCGCACGAGGTTTTCGGCGAGCACGCGCGACGTGTACGGCAGCGTGTCGTAGGCGCCGGGCGCGATCGCTTCGACCGCGGCGCGCGCGTCGAAATAGTCCAGCGACGTGCCGGGCAGGGGTTTGCGGTTGGCGGTATTCATGGTGTGGGGAACTCGGGTATGGCGTCCGGCGCACGCCGGCCCCCGTCACGCGGGAGGCCGGTGTGCGCGGTGGGCAATCAGCGCTTTTCGATCGGCACGAACTGCAGGTCTTCCGGACCGGTGTAGTTCGCGCTCGGGCGGATGATCTTGTTGTCGACGCGCTGCTCGATGATGTGCGCGCTCCAGCCGGACGTGCGCGAGATCACGAACAGCGGCGTGAACATCGCGGTCGGCACGCCCATCATGTGATACGACACCGCGCTGAACCAGTCGAGGTTCGGGAACATCTTCTTCGCTTCCCACATCACCGATTCGAGGCGCTCGGCGATGTTGTACAGCTTCACGTCGCCCGCTTCCTTCGACAGCTTGTGCGCGACGCCCTTGATCACCTTGTTGCGCGGATCGGAGATCGTGTAGACCGGGTGGCCGAAGCCGATCACGACTTCCTTGTTCTCGACGCGGCGGCGGATGTCGGCTTCGGCATCGTCCGGCGAGCTGTAGCGGCTCTGGATTTCATACGCGACTTCGTTCGCGCCGCCGTGCTTCGGGCCGCGCAACGCGCCGATCGCGCCGGTGATCGCCGAGTAGATGTCCGAGCCCGTGCCCGCGATCACGCGGCCGGTGAACGTCGACGCGTTGAATTCGTGCTCCGCGTACAGGATCAGCGACGTGTGCATCGCCTCGACCCACGACTTCGACGGCGTCTTGCCGTGCAGCAGGTGCAGGAAGTGGCCGCCGATCGAGTCGTCGTCGGTTTCCGTCTCGATGCGCTTGCCGTTGTGCGAGAAGTGATACCAGTACAGCAGCATCGAGCCGAGCGATGCCATCAGGCGGTCGGCGATGTCGCGCGCGCCCGGCAGGTTGTGGTCGTCCTTCTCCGGCAGCACGGTGCCGAGCACCGACACGCCCGTGCGCATCACGTCCATCGGGTGCGCGGACGCCGGGATCTGCTCCAGCGCCGCCTTCAGCGCGCTCGGCAGGCCGCGCAGCGCGCGCAGCTTCGTCTTGTATGCGGCCAGTTCGGTCAGGTTCGGCAGCGTGCCGTGAACGAGCAGGTGCGCGATTTCCTCGAATTCGCACGATTCGGCGACGTCGAGAATGTCGTAGCCGCGATAGTGCAGGTCGTTGCCGGTCTTGCCGACCGTGCACAGCGCCGTGTTGCCCGCCGTCACGCCCGACAGCGCCACCGACTTCTTCGGCTTGAATGCGCCTGCGGCGGCCGGTGCTGCTGCGTCTTTCGTCTCGCTCATGTTTCCGTTCTCCAATGTGTATCGGGGGTATCAGCTGGCGGCCGGACTAGGCGCTTCAGCGCCTAGTCCGCGCCCCATGCAAAGCTGTCGGTTCAACCGGCGCAGCGGCGCCGGGCCCGACCGATGCAAAAACGCTCCGGAATCGTGTCCCGGCGCGCGGGCGCGTTACTTCTTGCCCTGCGCGAACAGCTCGTCGAGCTTGCGCTCGTATTCGTGATAGCCAAGGAAGTCGTACAGCTCGGCGCGCGTCTGCATCGTCGGCACGGCCGCCTTCTGCGTGCCGTCGCGGCGCAGCGTCTCGTAGAAGTTCAGCGCGGCCTTGTTCATCGCGCGATACGCGCCGCAGCAGTACAGCGCGATGTCGACGTTCGCCTCGCGCAGCTCGTCGAGCGTGAACAGCGGCGTCGAGCCGAATTCGGTCAGGTTCGCGAGGATCGGCACCTTCACGGCTGCCTTGAAGCGGCGGTAGTCGTCGAGCGACTTCATCGCTTCCGGGAAAATCATGTCCGCGCCGGCTTCGACGTAAGCCACCGCGCGCTCGATCGCCGAGTCGATCCCTTCTGCCGCGGCGGCGTCGGTACGCGCCATGATCACGAACTGGTCGTCGGTACGCGCATCGACCGCCGCCTTGACGCGATCGACCATTTCCTCGACTGGCACGACTTCCTTGCCCGGACGGTGGCCGCAGCGCTTCTGGCCGACCTGGTCTTCCAGGTGCACGGCCGCGACGCCGGCCTTGATGAACGAGCGCACGGTGCGCGCGATGTTGAACGCGCCGCCCCAGCCGGTATCGATGTCGACCAGCAGCGGCAGGTCGGTCGCGTTGGTGATCCGGTTCGCGTCGATCAGCACGTCTTCCATCGTGCTGATGCCGAGGTCGGGGATCCCGAGCGAGTTCGCGGCGACGCCGCCACCCGACAGGTACACGGCCTTGAAGCCGACGGCCTGCGCCATCTTGGCTGCATAGGCGGTGATCGCGCCGACCACCTGCAGCGGTTGCTCCGCCGCGACTGCCGCGCGGAATTTCGCGCCGGCGCTCTGAAGATGCGTATTGCTCATGAACGGCCTCCTGAAGGAACGACCATTAACAGCAAGGACCGGGCCAGCTCGCACAACGTCGCTAACCCACTGATTCTTAAGCAACCGGCACGGGTGAGGAAGTGCCCGGCGATTTCAATTCGGCAATTTCATGTTTCAAAAATGAAATCGCACGCGCATAATCGACCGTCATGGACCTCTCCTCGACCAAGCCCGTCGGCCCGGCCGATCGCGCGGCGCGCCCGCGCATCTGGGCGATGGGCATCAGCCGCCTGCGCGACCTGTTTCGCGAGATCGCCGGTGAATTCGACGAACGCGCCGACGTGCGCATCGTCACGCGCGCCTATGAGGATGCGCTCAGCGCGATCGCCGAGGCCGGCACCGCGCGGCCCGACGTGATCGTCGCGGCCGGCTCGAACGGCGCCTTCCTGAAGACGCGAGCGCAGGTGCCGGTGGTGGTGGTATCGCCGACCGGTTTCGACGTGATGCAGGCGCTCGCGCGCGCCCGGCGCGACGCGTCGCGGATCGCGCTCGTCAGCGCCGGGGAAACGCCGCCCGAAGTGCGCCGCTTCGTCGCCGCGTACGGCCTCGACGTGCAGTTTGCGTCATATCAGTCCGCGCAGGAAGCGGAAGCCTGCGTGCACGAGCTGCGCGACCGCGGCATCGAGACGATCGTCGGCCCCGGACTCGTCACCGATCTCGCGGCCAGCGCCGGCATGGGCGCGGTGTTCCTGTATTCGCACGCATCGGTACGCAAGGCCGTCGATACGGCGCTCGAAGTCGCATACGCGACGCATGCCGAGGCGTTCCGCCGCCAGCGGCTCGACAACCTGCTCCAGCACCTGCGCGACGGCGTGGTCGCGCTCGACGCGCGCGGCCGTGTCGAGGCGATCAACGAGCGGCTCGCGTCGGCGCTCGGGGTCGAACCCGCGGCGGCCGTCGGCCGCGCGCTCGTCGATCTGCGGCCCGAACTGCGCACGCTGCGCGGCGAGGACGGCGACGCGCTCGCGACCGTGCGCGGCGTGCGCTACGTCGTGCATCGCGGGCCGCTCGTCGATCGCGGCGTCACGTCGGGCAGCGTGCTGACGTTCCAGGAATCGCGCGCGGTCGAACGGCTCGACCGCGCATTGCGTTCGCAACCCACCACGCAGCAGTTCGCGGCGCGCTATGCGCTCGACGACGTGGTCGGTGCATCGGCGCCGATGGCGCGCGTGCGCGATCTCGTGCGCCGCTACGCGAAATCCGACGCAACCGTGCTCGTGCTCGGCGAAAGCGGTACCGGCAAGGAAATGATCGCGCAAAGCCTGCACGCGCTGTCCGCGCGGCGCAGCTACCCGTTCGTCGCAGTCAATTGCGGCGCGTTTCCGGAAGCGCTGCTCGAAAGCGAGTTGTTCGGCTATGAGGAAGGCGCGTTCACCGGCGCGCGGCGCGGCGGCAAGACGGGCCTGTTCGAAGCCGCTCACCGCGGCACGCTGTTTCTCGACGAGATCGGCGAGATGCCGCCGTCGCTGCAGAGCCGGCTGCTGCGCGTGCTGCAGGAGCGCGAGGTGATCCGCCTCGGCTCGACCGAGCCGATCCGCATCGATGTGCGCGTGATCGCCGCGACGCACCGTCCGCTGCTCGCGGCCGTCGAAGCCGGCACGTTCCGCGCGGATCTCTATTACCGGCTCAACATCCTGAACGTCGGCCTGCCGCCGCTGCGCGAGCGCGCTGCCGACATTCCGGCGCTCGCGGCCACGCTGCTCGTGCAGGCCGCACGACGCGAACCGCGCCTCGCCGAACGCCTGCGCGACGCCGACGACGCCGCGCGCGTGCTTGGCGCGACACAGGCCGCGCTCGCGCGCTACCGGTGGCCCGGCAACGTGCGCGAACTGCAGAATGTGATCGAGCGAATCGCGGTGGAGCTGGCCGAGGAAGCCGATGAAAACGATTCCGCCACCGCGTGCGCCGCGCTCGATCCCGATGCGCTGCAGGCGATCGCGCCCGAGCTGTTTGCGATGCCACCCGACGCGGCCGACGCCGACGATGCGCAGACACTGCACGCGCGCCGCCGTCGCGCGGAAGCCGACGAGATCCGCGCGGTACTCGACGCGTGCGGCGGCGACCGCGACCGCGCGTGCGCGATGCTGGGCATCAGCAAGACGACGCTGTGGCGGAAGTTGTCGGTGAAATAACAGGCACGGATTCGACGCGCGGGCGCGCGCTTGCCTGAAGAGGTACGTCAGTCGGCCTTGTGATAGTGGCGGTACGCCTTCGCGCGATTGCCGCACGACGACATCGAACACCAGCGGCGGCTGCCATTCTTGCTGTCGTCGATGAACAGCCACTGGCAGGCGTCGTTCGCGCAACGCTTGACCTTCGCGAGCCGCGCACCGCCGAGCAGGTCGATCGCCGACCACAGTACCGGGCTCAGCAGTCCAGCCAGCGTCGCACGCCCCTCCCCGATCCGCCACGCGTAGCCGCCATCGATGCGCGCCAGTGCGACGCGCGGCGCCGCTTCCGCCAGGAAGCCGCCGAGCAGCGCGAGATCGTCGGCGAGCGGCTCGCGCTGCTCGGCCTGCGCACGAAAGAGCCGGTACAGCGCCTCGCGCAATGCGAGCGCGCGCGCCAGCATCGCCGGTTCCCCCTCTTCTTTCCCGTGCGCGCGGCACGCTTCGGCCAGGACAGCCGGCACGCCCGCCTGCTCGCGGCACCACGTCAGCAGGTCGCCCATCGTGCCGAAGGTTTCCGTCGGCGGGTCGCTGCCGCGCCAGTACAGCGTGTTCGCAAAATCGATGCTCAGGGTTTCGGGCGGCGCCGGAATCAGGCAGTCCATCGTGACGGAAGGTTGCGTATCGCTCATGCCCGGATCGTATCTAACCATCATGCCGGTTGACAAGCATCCGGGCGCTTTCTAACATAACCAGCATGGTAGTTATAAAAAGGTTTGCTGCACTGACACCCGCCTCAGTTCAAGGAGCCACAGATGATCGATCGCCTTTTGTCCCGCGTTATCCACAACAACAGCGGCCGCGCGTTCTACGACAGCACACTCGGCGCACTCCGCTACAAGCGGCTGGCATGGTGGTTATAAGCAGGTTTGCCGCACTGACGTCCCTCTTCAGTCCAAGGAGCCACACATGATCGATCACCTTTCGTTCGGCGTTGCCCACATCGGCCGCAGCCGGGCGTTCTACGACAACGCCCTCGGCGCGCTCGGCTACAAACGGCTGTATAGCGACGACGGCTCCATCGGGTACGGCTCGACCGAGCCGGAGCTGTGGTTGCAGCATGCGACTCGCCCCGTCGTCGCCGATCCCGACTCGGGGATGCACCTGTCGTTCAAGGCCGCTTCACCGGTCGAAGTCGACGCGTTCTACCGTGCCGCACTCGAGCACGGCGGCCAGGACAACGGCGGGCCCGGCAAGCGCGAACACTACGGCCCCGGCTACTACGCGGCGTTCGTCGTCGATCCCGACGGGTATCGGCTGGAAGCGCATTGCGAACTCGACAACATCGTGTAATCGAGCCGGCGTACCAATGCCAAGGGCCCGATTCCGCGCAATGCGGAATCGGGCCCTTGTCTTTGAACCACTAATCAGTATCCGGCGGCCGTTCGACGGGATCGCCGGGTGAGCGGTTATCGCGCGTCGCGCGTGCGCTGCAGTTGCTCGCCGAGCCCTTCGACACCGAGGCGTACGGTCTGGCCGGCCTTCAGGAACACCGGCGACGGCTTGATGCCCATGCCGACGCCCGGCGGCGTGCCGGTCGTGATCACGTCGCCCGGCTGCAGCGTCATGCAGCTCGACAGATAGGCGATCAGCTGCGCGACGGTGAACACCATCGTGCGCGTGTTGCCGTTCTGATAGCGGTGGCCGTCGATTTCGAGCCACAGGTCGAGACGCTGCGGATCGGGCACCTCGTCGCGCGTGACGAGCCACGGACCGATCGGGCCGAACGTGTCGAAGCCCTTGCCCTTGTCCCACTGGCCGCCGCGCTCGATCTGCCATTCGCGCTCGGACACGTCGTTGACGACGCAATAGCCCGCGACATAATCGAGCGCGCGCGCTTCGTCGACGTCCTTGCAGGTCGCGCCGATCACGACGCCCAGCTCGACTTCCCAGTCGGTCTTGACCGAGCCCTTCGGGATGTCGATGCCGTCGTTCGGGCCGCAGATCGAACTCGTCCACTTGCCGAACACGACCGGCTCCTTCGGCACCGGCATGCCGGCTTCGGCCGCGTGATCGGCGTAGTTCAGGCCGATGCCGATGAACTTGCCGACATGCCCGACGCACGCGCCGATGCGCGGCTCGCCTGATACCAGCGGCAGCGTGGCCGGATCGATCGCGCGCAGCCGCGCGAGACCCGCGTCGGACAGCACGTCGCCGGACAGATCCGGCACATGTGCGGACAGGTCGCGAATCCGGCCGTCCGCGTCGAGAATACCGGGCTTTTCCTGGCCGGACGGGCCATAGCGAAGCAGTTTCATCGTGCTCAACCTCTGTAGTCGAATGGGACAGGATACCGGCCGACGCGGCCCTCCGCGGCCGCGCGCCGAACTGATTGTCGATCGTCGATTGCGCGCGTCGGCGCCTAATCCGGCATGCCGTTCGACGCGCGAGGGTCGCGCGGGCGCAGCGATCGTGGCACCGCACGGAAGTACGGCGCACATCGAACGGGCGGCCGCCGGTCTGCGCATCGGCGACGACGGCCCGGCACCCGCGACATGGTCCGGCCCGTACCGGCCGGCTTCACGCGCGGCCGCACCGTCGCTGGCCCGCCAGCCTTTGTACCATCGGCCGCGCGCCGTGAAATGACGCGCGACGGATACCGACTATTGGTACAACTGCGGACGCTGCGGCGCAGCATCAGGGGCAGCGCCGCCGCCCGATTTCCTTTCGAAAACCTTGAACCGGTGCCACCTGTCATGAATACCGGGTATTCGGGGCTTCCCTGTCATCCCAAAAGGGAATCGATCCGTTCTTATTCGGTAACGATCGGTAAAAAGACGCTGCATTGCACACTAAATGTTTGTTGTTAAGCTCAAACGGTTGGCGTTCGTCGCCACACGCGGGCTCGACACAAGCAAGTTGCAGAATTGGTCAGCGTGCGTCGCCAATCGATCGAAAGTAATTCCCCCCAACTTCACACCGACAATGCAAACAACCAACGACCTGCTTCCCGGCTGCGACGCACGGGAATCGATGGGCGCAATCGACCGCTATCGCGCACCCGCGCTCGACAAGGGTCTCGACATTCTCGAACTCCTGTCGGAGCAGAAAGAAGGCCTCACCCGCACCGAAATCACGAAGGAACTCGGCCGCAACGCGAGCGAGATCTACCGGATGCTCGAACGCCTCGTCGCGCGCCGCTACGTTATGCGCTCGACCGGCGGCGACCGTTACACGCTCAGCCTCAAGTTGTTCTCGCTCGCGCACCGGCATCCACCGATGAGCCGGCTGATCGCCGAGGCCTTGCCGCCGATGCAGCGTTTCGCCGATTCCTCCGAGCAATCGTGCCACCTGTCCGTCTACGATCGCGGCAACCTGCTCGTGATCGCGCAGGTCGACGGGCCCGGCGCGTGGGGCGTGTCGGTCCGGCTCGGCTCGCGCGTCGGGCTCGCCGATACCGCATCGGGGCGCGTGATGCTGGCGTTCCAGGGCGCCGAGCAGCGCTCGCACATGCTCGTCGAGCACCGCAAGGTCAAGGGCGAAGCGCCACTGAACGAGCAGGAACTCGCGTATGCGTGCCAGTCCATCCGGCAGGACGGTTACCTGCGCCAGGACAGCCGCCAGGCGTACGGCGTGACCGACCTGACCGCGCCGATCCTCGGGCCGTCAGGCCATGCGATCGCGGTGCTGACGTGCCCGTACATGCGGCGGATCGATGCGCACATGGCGCCGTCCGTCGACGCGGTCGTCGAAGGGTTGCGCGACACGGCCGCCCAGCTGTCGATGTGCCGCGACGAAGCCTGCTGACGCGCAGGCTCGGCGGAGCGCACCGGGTACGGCGCCATTGCGTCGATCCCGGTCGCGCGCAACACCTGTGCGCGGCGCGACGCACGGTGCCATATCGTGCGCTCACGGCGCTACGCTAAAATAGCGGCCCTCTCAAAAACTACGGCGGCCGGTTGTCGCGGCCGTCGTGCCCGATGGATGTCATGGCCAAACTTCTGAACGATCAAGAATTCCAGCGTTTCTCCGAACTTCAGCAGAAGCAGGCAAGCTTCACGATCACGCCCGAAGAGGCGGACGAGCTGCGCGATATCGTCGCGCGCGCGCAGAAGAAGCGCGACGATCG
This sequence comes from Burkholderia sp. Ac-20345, assembly GCF_017104825.1. Lineage (NCBI taxonomy): Bacteria > Pseudomonadati > Pseudomonadota > Betaproteobacteria > Burkholderiales > Burkholderiaceae > Burkholderia > Burkholderia sp. Ac-20345. The sequence continues at coordinate 22,035 of NZ_JAAGPO010000059.1, forward strand.
TACCGCCGCAATGCAGGCGATCGAGAACTACATCGAGCAGTTCGACATCACGCCCGACGAGCTCTTCTCGCCCGAGCAGATCGGCGACGCGGCCCGCACCTATGGGCTCATCACGGCGACCAAGAAGGAACGCACGCTGCCGCCGTCGATCACGTTCAACGGCAAGCCGTACCAGTGGACCAAGACGCTTCCGGACGACGTTCGCGGCGCGCTGTTCGAAGCGTTCACGTCAGGCGAATCGGTCAAGCGCTTCATCGCGATGCCGAAGGACGCTGCACGCTGTGCACTGACGATCGCCCGCCTCGAGCGTGAAACCGGCGCCGTTTATGCCGATCCGCACCTCGAGGAACTCGCGATTTCGCGCGACCAGGTGAACGACGCGGCGTTGAAACTCGCTGCCTGAAGGTAGCCGTGGGCACGGTTCGTGCGTGCCCGCCCCCTGCGCAACGCCAGCCTTGGCCGGTGTTGCGCTTGCGGGAGCCGTACGTCCGGACGCTCCCGAAAAGTCTCACCTTGGCGTCCCGCAAGCGCTCACCTACATCTCCCGAAAAAGCTCACCAAGGCTCCCGGAGACCCTCACCGAAGCCTCCCGGATGTCCTCACCGATACTTCCCGCAGCCCCTCACCGATGCGCCCCGGAAAGGCTCACCGGCGCCTCCCGAAGGTGCTCACCGGCCACTCCCGGGAAGGCTCACCGAGCGCTCCCGTATCGGCTCACCCCTTCCATCCCGGAGAAGCTCACCAGCGGCTCCCGAAAAATCTCACCTTTTGAGCAAGTTTGAATTTTCGAGGGTGGGATGCAGCGGTAAATGCGTGCGGACACCTTGCCTGAAACAGCGGCGCGGGACGGGCATCGCGACGAGCGGCACGCGTCTCGCGCTGCCTCACCGGTGCCGTTTGTGCGGCGATATTGCCGTTGCGAACAGGCGCCGCGACGTTCACGGTTGCTTCGCTCGCGAGACAGGTTCGAATGCTCTGCATTCCTGACTGGAAACATCCGCGACGTGCCGGCAGGCCGGAGACATCGACTGCATGCGACGTCACCGCGCATCGTGCCGCCGGCAGACGTTACGGCTGCAGCTTCATCCTGAAGCCCACGACGCCGGGCTCCTCCGTCGTCGACACAGCAAAACCGCACGACTTCGCAAGCGAGATCATCGCCGAGTTCTCGCGCAGCGCCTCGCCGATCATCCATGCGGTTCCGCGCGAGCGCGCATAGTCGATGATCCGGTTCATCATCAGCCGGCCAAGCCCCTTGCCCTTCTGATCAGGTCGTACCGCGATCGCGAACTCCGCCGTCTCGTTGTCGGGATCCGCAACCGCGCGTGCCACTGCGAGCGTGTGGTCGCGCCCGGACACATCGGTGAACGACACGATGAAAGCCATCTCACGGTCGTAATCGATCTGCGTCATGCGCGCGACCTGCGAATGATCAAAGCTGCGCACCGCGCCGAAGAAACGCATCCGCAGATCGTCCGGTGTCATCGCGCCGAGCAGCTCGTTGTGCGCGGCCTCGTCTTCCGGACGGATCGGGCGGATCGTCACCGTCTCGCCGCGCCACTCGAGCGTCTGCTCGAGGTGGCGCGGATACGGCATGATCGCGAGCCGGCTGCGCCCCGCAGCCAGCGTGATGCGCGGCGCGATCACCTGCGCGCGGTCGGGCAGCACGCGCAGCGTGACCGACATCCCAACGACTTCCCGCACGTCGCAGACGACCTGCGACAGCGCCGTCAACGCGTCAAGCGTCGGCTCGATGGGCGTGCTGCGCGCATACGGTGAACGTTCCATCACCGCGCGGGCGAGCACGCTGTTCAGCGGCGGCAGGCCATAGACGACGAACGGTGCTGAGACGCCGTCCGCGGGCGGCACGGCATAGCGAAACACCGGGCCGAAGTTCGAATCGTCGTACATGTCGACGGTGAAATCGACAACTTTCTTCCCGGCCGGCTCGACGGCCGGTTCACCGTGCAGGCCGAAATGCGACAGCCAGTGCAACGCCGCTTCGCCGGTCAGTTCATGCTGGCCGGCTTCGACCATCCGGCGCGCGTCGGCCTGCGCGGATGCAACGCACTCAGCCGGCTGCGGCGGTGTGCCCTCGGGCGTTTGCATCAGCAGTTGCCGCCCGAGGTTGTAGTCGACGAGACGCGCATACGCACGTGCAAGCCGCTGCGGCGTGGTGTGTACGGGAATGCCGTTCGCGTGCAGTGCATCGCGCGTCGCCGAGTCGACCGCGCCGAAGAAACACGCGAGGATGCCGCGATGCGCGTACTGCCGTGATTCGATCAGCGTGTGCGCAACCGCATCGGCCGGCGCGCTGTGGGAAGTCGAATGGACGACGAACAGCGTGCCCGTTTGCGGGAACGGCGCGAGCGCCTTGACCGCCGCGGCAAAGTGTTCGGGGCGCGCATCGTCGCCCAGCGTCAGCGGATTGCCGGGCGCCGCGAGATGCGGCAGCGCGGCCGACACGGCCGACGTGGCCGCGGGCGACCAGTCGGCCAGCACGTCGCGCACCTCGGCCACTGCATCGACTGCAAGCTTCGCGACGCCCGCATCGCTCGTCACGAGCGTGGCCGCGCCGCGCGCCGTGACGCGGCCGACGCCGAGCGTCTCGATCTCGTCGAGCAGATCGTCGAGCGCATCGACACGCACGATCCCCGCGCGCTGGAACGCCGCCGTATAGAGCGCGTCGCCGGGATCGGCGCGGCCGGTGCGCAAGGCGAGCACCGGCTTGTTGCGTGCGGCCGCGCGCGCGGCCGACATGAACTTGCGCGCGGCACGCACGGTATCGAGTTCGAGCAGGATCGCGCGCGTGCCGGGATCGCTCGCGAGATAGTCGAGCACGTCGCCCGCATCGACGTCGGACTCGCCGCCGAGCGCGACGACATGCGAAAAGCCGAGGCCCCGTGCATCGGCCCAGCCGAGCACCGCGTTCGTCAGCGCATTCGATTGCGACACCCACGCGACGCCGCCCGATCGCGCCGTATAGGCCGGCGCGCCGAAATGCGCATGCCGTGCAGGCGACAGCACGCCCAGGCTGCCGGGCCCGACGACACGGAGCACGAACGGCTTCGCCGCCTTCAGCGTGCGATCGAGCGCGGCGCGATCGGCGTCCGTGCGCGCCTCACCGACGATCACCGCGACGCGCGTGCCGAGCTCGCCGAGCTTTCGAACGATGCCGGCCCAGGTCGCGGGCGGCGTGCAGATCACGGCAACCGACGGCGCCGCCGGCAACCGGTCGACATCGGAAACGACCGCATGCCCGTGCAGGTCACGATACTTCGGATTGACGGGCCACACGGGCCCCTGGAATGCACCGTCGAGCACGCGCGACCACACCATCGCGCCGATACTGCCCGCGCGCGACGACGCGCCGACGACCGCAACGGACTTGGGCTGGAACAACGCATCGAGATGGCGAACGGTCACATCGGCTCCCTGCGGTAACGAAAGACGACCCGATCGGCATGCGGCACGCACCGTGCCGTGCACCGATCGACGCGAACCCCAAGCATAGGCGAAGCGCATGCGGCTGCCTATATGCCGAACGGCCGACTATTCGACACGCGTCAACGCTCGCACCATAGGCCTGTAACACGAGCACGGAAGCCATCGCCGCGCGCCGGCCGTACACATTCGCTCGGCGCACGCGGTGCGCGCATGCTGCGCGACGCTGCGTCCGCTTCGTCAAAGGTGAGGATTTACAGGAGCCATGGTGAGGATCTTCGGGAATTGCACGGCGCCACGCGCAAACGCGCGAAAGGTGATCCGAATTCGCGGCACGCTTGCACCGCGAGAATGGCGCAGGCCAATGCACATGCGCTGCGCAATTGCAGTGCTGTTTACCGGAATTCACCGCGATATACCGTCGAATCGCGGCGAATTCGCAAAACAGGATCCGTTAATTACGCGGCTTCGCAGTTCAATACGCCGTGGGGAATCGCACCGGGAATCCACAAAAACAAAACGGTGCGACGGCCGCATGGCCGTTCGCACCGTCAGTCAACACGCGAAAGGTGAGGTTTTTCGGGAGTCAGTCCTTGATCAGGAAACGCTCGCGATTCTTGCCGAGCCACGTCGGCGATCGCCCGCGGCCACTCCACGTTTCGCCCGTCTTCGGGTTCAGGTATTTCGGCGGCGACGTACGCTTCGGCTTCGCCGTGGCAGCCGCCGCTCCTACCGGGCGAAACCCGAGCTCTTCCGGCGTAATGTCGTATTCCTCGATTTTCGCGCGGATATCGGCAATCGCATCGGCAATCGCCTTTTCGCGTTCCTTGTCGATCTTTTGCTGAAGCCGTTCGAGCTGCGCGGTCAGTTGCCTGTAGGTCGCCATATGGATGGGACTCCGTGAGTGTTATTCGTGAAAAATAGATGACTCTCAGCCAACAGAAAAACACTTCGCCCGATCGGGGTCTCCCCAGCCGGTTATCTCGGGATCAATAACCGCTCTTCTTCTTGCATGCGAAGAGAAGATTTCGCGTGGTGTCATCGCTCGATTGCTGAAGCACTTCGAAATCCCCGTTGCAGATCGCCCGGGCATTGTCCGTGCAATTGCTCCAGTCGCGGCCGGTGCATTGCACCTGTGTGGTCGGACGCCCGTCCGAAGTGAACAGCGGCGCGCTGCCGCCACACCCGCCGAGCCCCGCAACCAGAGCCAACACCACGGCCGCCCGAGGCCACCGACAGACCGACGCAAGCATGTGTTTCATTGTTGTTCCCGTCAACCTTTTTTTGAATGTCGCGAGTATGCCATGCGCGGCCGTTCCGCCGTCAGTTCGGCGTGCGGCCCGGTTGCCCGCGCGCCTTGTACGGCAAGCTCTTGCGCGGATCGTCGGTGATGCGAACGAACACCTGCTCGACGTCCGGAAGCGCCTCGAGTTCGCGTTGCAACGCCTGCCGATCGAACGCCGTATCGGCACATCCTTCGACGTAAATGAAACGTCGCTGCACGGTGATCCACAGGCTCGTGCCATGCAGCCGGTCGGAGCCGGCGAAGTGCGCCTTCACGACATCGGCGATCGGTGCGTCATACATATAAGAGTTCGGCTTCGTGCAGCGGTGCGCGAGCCAGCAGGTGGTGCCGCGTTCGGCGCGGTAATGCGCGTCGTCCGTCATCTCGGCCCGTGTCATCCATGGGCCGAGCGGCAACGGGCATTCGGCCACGTCCCGCGACAGCGCGATGAACGGATCGTTGTACCAGTTGCGCCGCGCCTCGGGTGCGTCGGCGTCGCCGGGCTGCGCGAGCGCGGAGGTCGCCAGCAACAGGGCCAGCCACCCTGCGATGCCGATCCGTTTCATCGTGATCTCCTGTTCGATGCGTCACGTCCGAGCGCGTCGGCCTGGCCGATCGGCCTACCGGTCGATGCCCAGCGCCGCCAGCTTCTTGTACAGCGTCGCGCGGCCGATCCCGATGCGCGCGGCCGCTTCCACCACCTTCCCGTCACAGGCCGCCAGCGCATCGGTCAGGAACTGGCGCTCCCACGCCGCCAATGCATCGGCATACGAAGCGGCCGGCGCAGCAGGCCCTTCGCCCGCACGCCGCTCGACCGGCTGCGCGGCAACCGGCTGCGCCGGCGCTGCACCGTCCGTCGATACGCGCACCGGCCCGAGGAACGGCGCGAGCGCACGCGCATCGATCACCGACCGGTCCGACAGCATCAGCGCGCGTTCGAGCGTATTGCGCAACTCGCGCACGTTGCCCGGCCACGGATACGCACACAGCATCCGCAGCGCATCGTCGGTCAGCTCGCAATGGGCGGCGCGCCCGTGCTGCGCGGCCAGTTCCTCGAGCGTTGCGTAGACGAGCGCCGCGATGTCGGACGCACGTTCGCGCAGCGGTGGCGCGTGGATCGTCAGCACGTTCAGCCGGTAATAGAGATCCGCGCGAAAACGCCCGGCCGCGACCAGCGCGGGCAGGTCGGCGCTGGTCGCCGCGATGATCCGGACGTCCGCGCGCACGATGCGGTTCGAGCCGACCGGCTCGAATTCCTTGTCCTGCAGCACGCGCAGCAGCTTGCCCTGCAGCGGCAGCGGCATGTCGCCGATCTCGTCGAGAAACAGCGTGCCGCGATCGGCCAGCTCGAACTTGCCGACGCGCCCCTTGCGGTCGGCGCCCGTGTACGCACCGGGCGCCGCGCCGAAGAATTCGGTTTCGAGCAGCGTGTCGGGAATCGCGGCGACGTTGACGGTCACGAGCGGCTGGAGTGCACGCGCCGACGCCGCGTGGATCGCATGCGCGAGCAGTTCCTTGCCGGTGCCCGTCTCGCCGAGCAGCAACACCGGCGAATCGACCTGCGCGGCGCGGCGCGCCTGGCGCTTGGTTTCGAGGCTCGCGGCGCTCGTGCCGACGAAGCTCGCGAACGTGTATTTCGCGCGGCGCGCCTGCGCGAGCGAACGCTGCGTTGCAATCAGCTGCTGCTGAAGCTGTGCGTAGCGGGAAAAGATCGGCGTGAGCGTCTTCAACTGGTCGAACAGCGCGAAGCCGATCGCGCCGACCGTCTCGCCGGCCTCGTTCTTCAGCGGCAGGCGCGTGACGACGAGCGGCTCGCGGCCCGTCTCCATGATGTCGAGCAGGATCGGCTGCCCGGTCGACACGACCTCGCGCATCAGGCTGTTCGGGATCACGGCCTCGCAGTCGAGGCCGACGGCCTGCTGCGGATCGGCGAACCCGAAGCGCGCCGCGTACCGCTCGTTCATCCACACGACGCGCGCATCGCGATCGACGACCACCGTGCCCGCGCTCGAATCCTCGAAGGTCCGGAACAGCGACTCGGCGGCGCGCCGCAGCACGTCGCCGTAGTTGACGGGCAGGCGGGCCCAGTCGTTCATCATCGTGTCGTCGTCTCCGTGTATTTTTGGCCGGTTGTCTCCGGAACGGGACGGATTATCTCACTATGGAGACACGCCGCAATGCGTTGTCCGGGAAAGCCCTGCCCGATTCAACGGGCTGGCCGGACGGCCATTTCGTCTCCGGATGGAGACGTTTTATGTAGAATCCTCAGACAACGACCGGCGCGGGCCCGCCAGTCTCCGGCGGACCCGCGTCCGGCGGCGCAATCCGGCCGATGGCACGAAACCTGCACGAACCTGAGCCGGTCCGCGGCGCATCGCGCGATCGAACAACAACCAAAGCCATTAGGAGACTCCCTTGTCTTTCGTGATCGTCCTCGCCGCGCTGGCGTTCCTGATGTTCGCCGCGTACCGCGGCTACAGCGTGATCCTGTTCGCGCCGATCGCCGCGCTCGGCGCGGTCCTGATGACCGAGCCAGCGGCCGTCGCTCCGGTCTTCTCCGGCATCTTCATGGAGAAGATGGTCGGCTTCGTCAAACTGTATTTCCCGGTGTTCATGCTCGGCGCCGTGTTCGGCAAGGTGATCGAACTCTCCGGGTTCTCCGAGTCGATCGTCCATGCGGCGATCCGCTACATCGGCCGCTCGCGCGCGAATGCGGTGATCGTCGCGGTGTGCGCGCTGCTCACCTATGGCGGCGTGTCGCTGTTCGTCGTGGTGTTCGCGGTCTATCCGTTCGCGGCCGAGCTGTACCGCCAGAGCAACATTCCGAAGCGGCTGATGCCCGGCGCGATCGCGCTCGGTGCGTTCTCGTTCACGATGGATTCGCTGCCCGGCACGCCGCAGATCCAGAACATCATCCCGACCACGTTCTTCAAGACGACCGCCTGGGCCGCCCCGGCGCTCGGCACGATCGGCTCGCTGTTCATCATCGTCGTCGGCCTCTCGTATCTCGAATGGCGCCGCCGTTCGGCGATGGCGAAGGGCGAAGGCTACGGCACGTCGCTCGTCAACGAACCGGAGCGCGTCGCGGCCGAATCTCTGCCGAGCCCGTTCCTCGCGATCCTGCCGCTGATCCTCGTCGGTGTGTCGAACTTCGCGCTCACCAAGCTGATCCCGACGTGGTACGGCGCTGCGTCGTACACGGTCGCGCCCGACGTGCTGCCGGGCGTGCATACGCCGGTGACGACGTCGATCAAGACCGTCGTCGCGATCTGGTCGGTGGAGGCCGCGCTGCTGCTCGGCATCCTGCTCGTCGTCGCCACCGCGTTCAAGCGTGTCAGCGAACACTTCGCGGCCGGGTCGAAGGCGGCGGTGGGCGGCGCGCTGCTCGCCGCGATGAACACGGCGTCCGAATACGGCTTCGGCGGCGTGATCGCCGCACTGCCGGGCTTCCTCGTCGTCGGCGATGCGCTGAAGAGCATTCCGAACCCGCTCGTCAACGCGGCCGTGTCGGTCAGCTCGCTCGCCGGCATCACGGGCTCGGCGTCGGGCGGCATGAGCATCGCGCTCGCCGCGATGTCCGACCTGTTCATCAAGGGCGCGCAGGCCGCGAACATCCCGATGGACGTGCTGCACCGGGTCGTCGCGATGGCGAGCGGCGGCATGGACACGCTGCCGCACAACGGCGCGGTGATCACGCTGCTCGCGGTCACGGGCCTCACGCACCGCCAGTCGTATCGCGACATCTTCGCGGTCACGATCATCAAGACGCTCGCGGTGTTCTTCGTGATCGCCGTGTACTACACGACGGGGCTCGTGTAACACCCTCCGCAGCGGCCCGTCTCCGGGCCGCCGCCCGCCGGCCGCGTCGATGCGGCCGGCTTCTCCTCCGCTCCTCCCCCCCTTTTGCCGAACGCCGTCCAGGCGCTCTCGCCGGCTCACTCATTGTTGTCTGCAGCAGAACACTACGTTGGGCGTAGCGGCATTTTTCGCGACGCAGGCGAGGCCTACACTGGTTTCGACGGTTGCCGTATGCGATCGGCACCGTCGAAAACCTGGAGGTCTCCGCTTATGAACCCGCTGATCCGCACCATCGCCCTGGCTGCCGCATTCGCCGCGCCCCTCGCCGCGCACGCGCAAGCCAACCAGCCGCTCACGCGCGCCGAAGTTCATTCTGAAGTGGTTGCATTGAGAAAGGCCGGCTTCCAGCCGAGCGACTGGTTCTACCCGGCCAGCATTCAGGCCGCCGAGGCGAAGATCGCCCGGCAGCAGGGCGCGCCGCGTGCCACGGGCGCCGGCTACGGCAATCGCGGCACGTACTCCACGGGCCAATAGTCCGGTTTCGAACCCGTGGGCGGCGCTCGCGTCAGCGCCACGTTCCCGGCCCGCGCAGCACGCACCGCCCTGCCCGGTCAGCGCGGCTCGATGCTCGCTTTCGTGTAGGACTCGCGCTCCAGCTCCAGTATTTCCGCGCACAGCTGCAGGTGCGTGCCGGGCGGCGCGACGACGTGCCGCTTCAGTTCCGCCAGCACCTGCTCCGAAAATTCGCGCTTGACGTCAGTCGTCCGGCCGCTCAGCACCGCGAGCTTCGCGTGGACGAACGCGCGCGGCGCCGGCGACGTGCCGACCGCGAATGTGTCGAGCCGCAGCGCGCGGCCCTTGATGTCGAGTTCGTCGAAATGGCCGGACGCGGCAAGCGCGGCATTGAGCGCGCGCAGGGTCGCGCCGGCGTCGAACCCGTCGAGGTTCGCGGAATATTCGAGCGTCAGGTGGGGCATGGAGTCGGTGGCCTCGTGGGTATCGGGAACAGCGCCGGACGGCATCCCGAAAGCCCACGCAGTGCCACCGGATCTATGCCTTGACCGGCTGGATCAGGCGCGCGCAGGCATTTGCCTGCGGATCGCCGGCGGGCAGTTTCCCACAGATGCCGTCGAACTGCTTCGCGATCGACCTGACCGATGCATCGTGCGCGCCGCCACCGCGCCAGCGGTTCAACTGCGTGACGACCTTGGTCAACGCGCGCAGGTTCGCGCCGTAGAACGCGTCGCGCGTCTTGTCGGCCTGCGCGAGCACGCTCGCGGCAATCCCTTCGATGCGCGCCGAATCGTCCGGCGCCAGTTCGACCGCATTCGCAAAGTAGGTCGCGCCCCAGCGCAGCTTCGTCGCCGGCCCGCTCGCCGCGTCATATGCCTTGCGGTACCAGTCGAGCGCCGCGGCCTTGTCGCCGCGCGCCTTCGCATTCGCGGCCAGTCCGGACATGAAGTAGTACGGCGTGGACGAACGCGGCAACTCGGCCTTCAGCAACGCATCCGACTCGTCGTACAGCCCCGCGTCGGTCAGCGTGTCCGCGCCTTCGCTGACGAGCGCCTGCCGCTCGTATGCATTTGCGGCGCCCTGCACGGACGCGGCGATCTGCTTGCGCGCCGTGTCGGCCAGCGCTGGCGCGGCAAGCGGTGCGCCCTTGCGTGCATCGCCGCGCGCGAGCAGCACGCGGCCGTGCAGCGCCATCAGCCGGTCGATCGACGACAGCGTGGTGTCAGTCGACAGGCGCGCAAGCGCTGCGTCATATGCGCCTCGCAATTTCGCGCGCTGCGCGTCGTCGCTGCCGAGATACGTGACCACGCGCGCGGGCGCCGCGACGAGCACATCCGAATCGGCCCGCGACAATGCAGGGTCCTGCAGCACCGCGCGCAGCGAATCGGCAAGCGCCGCCTTGTCGAGCGCGCCGGCCTGTGCCGGATCACCGGACGCGGCGACCACGGCCGACTTCAGCGCGAAGCGCGCCGATTCGGCCTTCGCTCCGGCCGCCCGCGCGCGTTGCGCGAGCGACTGCAGCGTCTCGGCGACGCGATCGGCCGCCACCGGCAGCGCGCCATCGGTATCCCACGAATAATCGGCCAGCAGGCGCCATTCGTCCGGCGTCAGCGACGCGCCGTTCTTCAGCGCGGTCGCGAGCGTCTGCCGCACCGGATGCGCGGCCGTCATCCCGAGCGACAGCGCCTGCATGTAGCGATCGAGATCGGCTTCGCCCGGTAGCCGCGTCACTTCGGTGCCGTCGGGACGGAACAGGATCATCGTCGGATAGCCGTGCACCTTGAAACGCTCGCCGAGCTTCTGCGCGCTTTCGGTATCGCCGTCGAGATACACGGGCACGAAGAACGACGAACGGGCTTTGAATGCCTGCTGGCTGAAGATCGTCGACTTCACCTGGTTGCACGACGGGCACCACACCGCGCCCCAGTAGAGCAGCAGCGGCTTGCCGGTGCGCTTCGCCAACGCGAAGGCGGCGTCGACGTCGCCGTGCTGCCATGCGATGCCGGGCGGCAGATGCGCGCCGTCAGGCGACGCGCTCGCCACCGGGGCGGCCGTGGGCGTGGCAGCGGCAAGCGCCGCACCCGCGGCGGCGAGCAGGCAGGTGGCAGTCAGATTCCGGAGAGCGGTTTTCATCGAAGCGGGTCCGTTGAAAGAGACGGTTGCGGGAAGGTGCGGCGCGCGAAGCGATGGCTGTGAAGCGACAGCCATGAAGCGATGACGATGAAGCCTGCCGATGTGCAACGCCGCGCATGATCGTTACGGAAAAGTGCACGCCGGCCGAGGCGACCGGCAAATCCTTCAACGATACGACGGGCACAGCCGGCAGAAAACGAACGAATTCTCGAATGAATATGACGCGCGGCATCGCGGCCGCGCGTGCTGTCAGATACGCGTCGGCCGAGCCTTCACTGCCGCGCCTTGATCCGTGCCATGTGATACACGGACTCATGCACGCCGTCGCGCAATGCATAGCCCGGCGATTCGCCCTCGATCCGGAAGCCGTGCTTCTCGTAGAGCGCAATCGCCGCGCGGTTGTCGGTGAATACGGTCAGCTCGAGACGCGTGATGTTCAGCCAGTTTTCCGCGAGATCGATCGCGGCCGCGAGCAACCGGCCGCCGATACCGCGCCCGTGACGCGCCGCATCGACCATCATGCCGAGCCCTGCCGCATGGCGCCGGCGCGGATTCTGTTCGGGATGCAGGCCGAGGTGGCCGACCACCACGCCGTCGATTCCGGCGACGATGCTCACGCCGTGCTCGCGCACGCCGTCGAGCCGCTTCTGCCATTTCTCGAACGACGGAAACGGATGCTGCAACGTATTCGCGTACACCGCGGGATGCGCGGCGATCTGCCGGATCGCGTCGACGTCGTGCGCCTCGCTGTGCCGGATCGTGATGTCGGTCATGGGTGGGCCGGTTCCGAAAAGTCGCGCCAGTCGCGCGGGCTGCACACGTGCGCAGCAACAGATCGAGCTTAGCCGATTTCACGCATTTGAAACATGGGCGCCATGCGATGCCGTTGCACCCGCAACGACACGCGATCACACCACCGCGAACAGGAAAAATCTTACCGGCCCCACAAGCGGCAATCGGTAATTCCCGACTCGCTTCCGTCACGCATCGCTTCCCGATCAATCGTTGCACACGCAACGTCACGCGTGCGACATGCGATGTCACGTCTTCATCACGTCGACGTCACGTCGTCTCCCTAGACTAGGCGCCGCCCAACCCGGCATGCGCCGACGTCCTGGCCCGCGCATCACGAGCGCGCGGCGCGCAGGATCGCGGCGACGGCCATCGCATCCACGCGACATCACGCACCGCGCGCGATGCGCGCACCTCCGCCACGCATCGGCCGATGCACTCGAACGCACACGCCGCGCGAATCGTCCCAGGGGGGCGATGCACGGGCGCCTCCAGACGAAGTCACGAACGCTCCCATCATCACAGGACCCGAACGCCATGACGTCACGCCGCAAATTCCTCCAGCAGACCGCCACTTCCGGCCTCGCCGCCGCCGCGCTGTCCGCGTTTCCGCCGAGCATCCGCCGCGCGCTCGCGATTCCCGCGTTTCACGAAACGGGGACCATCAAGGATGTGAAGCACGTCGTGCTGCTGATGATGGAGAACCGCGCTTTCGACAGCTACTTCGGCACGTTCAGGGGCGTGCGCGGTTACGGAGACCGCTTCGCGGTGCCGTCGCCGAACGGCCGCAACGTGTTCTACCAGACGTACACGAAGCCGACGCCCGCCACCACCGTCACGCCGTATCACCTCGACGCGAGCCAGGGCAACGCGCAACGCGCGGGCGGCACGCCGCACACGTGGGCCGATGCGCAGGCCGCGTGGGACCACGGCCGGATGAACCGCTGGCCCGACGCGAAGACGCCACTGGCGATGGGCTACTACGACGCGGCGGAAGTACCGTTCCAGCGCGCGCTCGCCGATGCGTTCACGCTGTGCGACCACTACCACTGCGGGATGCACACGGGCACGATCGCGAACCGCCTGTTCTACTGGAGCGGCACCAACGGCCCGAACGGCATCAGCCCGGCCGACGGCAGCCGCGTGAAGATCGCCGCGCTGAACAACCAGTTCAACGGCGGCAACGACATCGGCCCGTCGAGCCAGGGTTGGACCTGGACCACCTACGCCGACCGGCTGCAGCAGGCCGGCGTGAACTGGAAGGTCTACCAGAGCCTGATCGACAACTTCGGCTGCAACGAGATGATGAGCTTCCGCCACTGGCGCGCGGCGATCGAGCAGATGCCGCCGGCTCGCCGGCCCGCGTACGTCGCGTCGACGGACATCACGCAGCCCGTGACGGCGGCCGGCGCGTTCTACGATCCGGCGATCGACGATCCGCTGAGCCCGCTCGCGAAAGGGTTCGGCAACACGATGCCGTACGGCTTCCTCGAATCGTTCCGCGACGACATCCGCAACGGCACGCTGCCCGAGGTGTCGTGGATCATCCCGCCGTCCGTGTACAGCGAACACCCGGGGCCGTCGAGCCCCGCGCAGGGCGGCTGGTACGTGCAGGCCGTGCTCGATGCGCTGACGGCGAACCCGGAGGTGTGGAGCAAGACCGTGCTGCTGGTCAACTACGACGAGAACGACGGCTTCTTCGACCACATGCCGTCGCCGGCCGTGCCGTCGCGCAACGCCGACGGCACGCTCGCGGGCGGCCATACGCTACGGGATGCCGACGTCGCCGCCGAATACCACGACTTCACGCCGGCCACGTCGAGCCAGCCGGCGGCCGATGGCCGTCCGTACGGCCCGGGCCCGCGCGTGCCGATGTGGGTCGTGTCGCCGTGGAGCCGTGGCGGCTGGGTCAACTCGCAGGTGTTCGACCATACGTCGACGCTGCTTTTCCTCGAAAAGCGCTTCGGCGTCGCGGAGCCGCAGATCAGCGCGTACCGCCGCGCGGTGTGCGGCGACCTGACGAGCGCGTTCAACTTCCGCTCGCCGAACAACGAACCGCTGCCGACGCTCGCCGGCCATACGACGAAAAGCCAGGTCGACGCGCTGAGCGCCGCGCAGCAGGCCGCGCCGAAGATCGTGCCGCCGGCCGTGCCGTCATTGCCCGCGCAGGCCACCGGCGTGCGCCCGTCGCGCGCGCTGCCTTACGAACTGCATGCCAGCGCGCGCGCCGATGCCGGCAACGGCACGGTCACGCTGACGTTCGCGAACACGGGCCGCGCCGCCGCCGTGTTCCACGTCTATGACAAGCTGCACCTCGACCGCCTGCCGCAGCGCTACGTCGTCGAACCGGGCAAGACGCTGCACGGCGACTGGGCCGCGCGCGCCGACAATGGCGGTAAATATGACCTGTGGGTGCTGGGCCCGAACGGCTATCACCGCCGCTTCACCGGCGACCTGAGCCGCCTGGCCGGTGCACGCGCGCCTCATCCGGAAGTTCGCGTCGGCTATGCGAGCGCGAGCGGCAACCTCCACCTGCGGCTGCGCAACCACGGCGGCGGCACGGTGCGCTTCACCGTGAAGTCGAACCAGGTCTACGGGCCGCTGTCCGGCCGCGGCGCACACGACGATCGCGGCCATGGCCAGGGCAACGAGGACGGCAACAGCCAGGGGCACGGCCACGGTACCGGTACCACGTGGACCGTCACGGTGCGCGCCGGCGACCAGGCCGAGCTGCACTGGAAGCTCGACTCGACCGGCCACTGGTACGACTTCATCGTCACCGCGGACAGCGACGCGAGTTTCTCGCGCCGCGTCGCCGGCCGCGTCGAAACCGGCCGCCACTCGGTCAGCGACCCGGCGATGGGGCTCGCCGACCGCTTCTGATGCCACCGTGGCGACCCGCGTTGCGCCGCGTGTCGCCACCCGAGCCGGCCCGGCCGCGAACGGCGGTCAGGCGCCGGCCGCGTTTGCGCCCGATCCGGCGCAAACGCCCGCCCCGCGTGGCTCAAACATCAGAAGGATCCCTGCTTCAGCCCTCATTTCGCCCCACGAAATTGCTCCGAATTGCGGCCCGTTCGCGTTAAACTGCGTCAAGCTGCATTCAACAAAGACATCTTCGCCACTACGGCATCCACGATACGAGGATAGGTTCGATGCGCACTACCGGCTCATCCGGGGCAATGACCCTGCTCACCGAACACGACCCGGCCGACGGCCGCGAACTGCGCTCGCTCAGGCTCGAAGCAACCGGCGACGGCAAGAGCGTGCTGCTGATCGAGATCGACGAACGCAAGCCCGGCATCCACCGCGAAGTCCGCTACGAGATCACGCCGGCCGAACTGATCGCGGCGATCCGCTCGCACGGCGCCGAGCTGCCCGGCGAAAACCACGGCGCAGCGTCGCTCGCCCGCACCTCCTCCTGATTTGAATTCGGACGGTGAGCCGCATACAGATTGCCGGCTCACCGACATCCCCCTGCCGCCATCAGGCGCTTTCCGTCATTCCCGCCGTTGTCTTGAAAAAGGCCGATAATCGGCCCATCTGTGTGCTTTCCGCACGCGTTTCCTTTTCGGCCAGCCCGTCATGCTCCTCCGTGACCTCGTCGCCCAATACGGGCCGCTTCTCGTCTTCGCCAACGTACTCGCCGCGGCCATCGGGCTGCCGGTGCCCGCGATGCCGACGCTCGTGCTGTTCGGCGCGATGTCCGCGATGCATCCGGCGATGATCGGCTCGCAACTGGTCACGGTGGTCGCGCTGTCGGTGCTCGGCGCCCTGATCGGCGACACCGTCTGGTACCTCGCCGGCCGGCGCTTCGGCGGCACGACGCTGAAGACGATCTGCCGGCTGTCGCTGTCGCGTGACAGCTGCGTGAAAAAGACCGAACGCTTCTTCGGTCGCTACGGCGTGCGCGTGCTCGCCGTCGCGCGCTTCATTCCGGGGCTGTCGCTCGTGTCGGTGCCGATGGCCGGCGCGTTCGGCACGCGCTATCGCACGTTCGTCGGCTACGATGCGCTCGGCGCCGCGCTGTGGACGATCGTCGGGCTGGTGGTCGGGGTGACGTTCTATCGCCAGATCGACTGGCTGTTCGCCGGTGCGGGCCAGCTCGGCCGCGTGGCGCTGCTGGCGGCCGTCGCAGTGCTGGCGGTGTATGCGGCGATTCGCTGGATGCGCCGCCGCGCGCTGATCCGCCAGCTCGCGAGCGCACGGGTCGGCGTCGACGAGCTCGACGCGATGCTGCGCGATACGTCCGCGCCGGTGGTCCTCGACGTGCGCTCGCCCGAGCACCGCAAACTCGACCCGTTCACGATTCCCGGCGCGCAGTTCGCGGACGAACGCCAGATCGGCGACATCGTCGCGCGCTACCCGTTCACGCAGAAGTTCGTCGTGTATTGCTCGTGCCCGAACGAGTTCACGGCCGCGCTGATGGCGAAGCGCCTGCTCGACGCAGGCTTCACCGATGCGCTCGCGCTGCGCGGCGGCCTCGACGCATGGCGCGATACGGGCCGCCAGCTCACGTCGCTGGTGGAAGACATGCCCGCCGCGAACGATCCGGTCGCGGGGCTGCACAAGCCGGCCTGATCGTCTCGATCGAAGGCCGGCCGTGCGATGCGGGGGCGCATGCGCCCCCTTCGATCAGAACGCGTGCAGCGGCAGGTTCACGACCAGTCGGTACTCGGTGTTCGTCGCGTCCGAGTAGTGCGCCGAACCGGCGTGCCACATCGCGATGAACGTGACCTTCGTGTCCTTCAGCTTGCCGCTCTGGAACGTGTACGACGGGATGAAGCCGAACTCGTGGTGACGGCCCTGCACCGGCGCGCCGTTGCTCCAGTAGATGCTCGACTTGCTCGGGTCGTTCGCCGCGCCCGCGCTGCCGTCCGCACCCCAGCCCGTCACGCCCCAGACCATCGCCTTGAAGCCCGGCAGGCCCGCTTCCTTGCCGTAGAACGTGTAACGCAGCTGCAGCGACTTTTCGTGCGGCGCGTTGTAGTCGACGTCCATCGAGTTGGTCAGGAAGATGCCGTTCGTTTCGTTCAGGTAGTCGAAGAACTGGTCGCCGAGCACCTGCTGGAAGCCGAGCAGCAGTTCGTGCGGGCCGTGCTGCGCGGCCAGCGACAGGCTGTATGCGTTGTTGTTGATCTTGCCTTGCAGCGCATCGCCCGTGTCGTGCGTCGAGTAGACGTTGCCGAAGCCCGTCCACTTGATCGTCTGCGGGCTGCCGATGCTGTGCTTCACCGACGCGTAGTACTGATGCCACACGTCGTCGGCCTGGTTCGCGTACAGCGCGACTTCGCCGTTCGGCGAGTAATCCCACGTGCCGCCGACATACGACAGGCGATTGATGCGCGTGCCGCCGTATTGCGTCGTCAGGTTGGTGAGCGTCGTGTGACCGCGCGCGTCGGTCTTCGTGAAGCTGCCGGCCTCGAGCATCACGTTCTTGAATTCATTGCTGACGAGAGTCGCGCCGAGGAACGTCGGCGGCAGCGCACGGTTGTCGTGCTGTTCCATGAACGGGTTGTCGACGGCCTGCAGACCGTACTTGACCACCGTGTTCGAGATGCGCGCCTTCACGTCGTAGATGCCGGGATAGGCCCATGCGAGCTGGTTGCCGCCACCGCCGCCCTTCGCGATGTGCACCATGCTGCCGGCGCCCTGGCCGCCGTCGAGCTTCAACGCCGCATACAGCGACGCGTCGAAACCGATACCGATCAGGCCCGTCGTATAGCCCGACTCGAAGTTCGCCATCGCGCCCTGGACCCACGCGTGACGATGCGGGCCGCCCTTGGCGTCGAGCACGTCCGCATAGTTGCGGAACAGGAAGTTCAGATGGCTGTCGGCAATGAAGCCCTTCGACTGCGACTGGGCCGACGGCTCGTCGGGCGGCGTGACGGCCTGGTTCGCTTCGGCGTTGATAATGGCGTTCGGGGTCGTTGCCTGCGCAACGGTCGTGCCCGGTGCGGCCTGTGCGACCGTCAGCGGTGCGGGGGCCGCGTCGTCGGCGTGCGCGACGCCCGTCAGCGAGACACCGGCGAGTGCCGGCAGCCCCCATGCGAGCAGCATTTTCGATGCCGTCCCGATCGTCTTCTGTTTTTTCATCGTCATTCTCGTCTTGTGTTGATATCGTCCACGCCGGTTGCGATCCGCGCCCGGCCCCCCGGCACGCCCGGTTAAGGACGCGCCTGTACCCGCGGCGCGAAGATCGTTCGCGCCGCACCTACCCCTGTTGACCTGCCTTGGTTATGTTTGCTGCGTCACTTCAGCTCACGCCACACCCGCGCGGATGCACGCGACACGCGCTGCCGACCCCTGCCGGACTTCCGGCAGCGGCACGTCCTGCGCGCACGCGTCGATCGCGACCGGGCAGCGCGTGCGGAACGCGCAGCCGGACGGCGGGTTGAGCGGCGAGGGCATCTCGCCCGCCAGGAGCATCGGGCGGCGAGCACGCTCGCGCGCCGGCTCCGGCGTCGGCGCCGCGTCGAGCAGCGCCTTCGTGTACGGGTGCTGCGGCACGCCGTACACGTCATGTCGCGTGCCGAACTCCATCACGCGACCGAGATACATCACGAGCACACGCTGGCTGATCGCCTTCACCACCGCCAGATCGTGTGCAACGAACAGATAGGACAACGACAGTTCGCGTTGCAGATCGCGCAGCAGGTTCACGATCTGCGCCTGGATCGACACGTCGAGCGCCGATACGGGTTCGTCGCAGATCACGAGCTTCGGCTCGCCGATCAGTGCGCGTGCGATGCCGACGCGCTGGCACTGCCCGCCGGAAAATTCGTGCGGATAACGCAGCAGGTGATGCGCGTTCAGGCCGACGCGTTCGAGCATCGTGACCACGCGGCGACGCACCTCGGCGCGGCCGAGGCCGGCCTGGTGCGTGACGAGCGGCTCGGCGACGACCTGTTCGATCGTCATGCGCGGATCGAGCGACGCGAGCGGATCCTGGAAGATCATCTGCACTTCGCTGCGCATCGTGGTGCCGCGCAGGTGATCGGGCGCCACGGCTTCGCCGCGCCATTTCACCGTGCCGGCCGTCATCGGCACGAGACCGATCAGCGCACGCGCGAGCGTCGACTTCCCGCAGCCCGATTCGCCGACGAGCCCGACGGTCTCGCCGCGCTTCACGTCGAACGACACGCCGTCGACGGCGCGCAGCGTGCCCTTCGGCGACCACGGATAGCCGCCGAGCGGCACGCGGAAATGCACTTTCAGACCATCGACGGACAGCAGCGTGTCGTCCATCGCGCCGGCATGGCGGCGTTCATCGACGCTCATCGCAGACCTCCCGTCAGATCGGCCACGGGCCGGTGGCACGCGCGCACCGCGCCCACGGCGCCATAGGTTTCGAGCGCGGGGCGCGCCGCGCCGCAGCGTTCTTCCGCATACGTGCAGCGCTTCGCGAACGCGCAGCCGGCCGGCGCGGTGCCGGGCATCGGCGGATTGCCGGGAATCGCGACGAGCGGCGCATCGTCCGCGTCGGTCAGGCGCGGCAGCGCGTTGAGCAGGCCGATCGTGTACGGATGCGACGGCGCCGCGAAGATCGATTCGGCCGGCGCGTATTCGACGGTGCGGCCCGCATACATGACCATCACGTCGTCCGCGAGGCCCGCGACCACGCCCATGTCGTGCGTGATCAGCACGATCGCGGTGCCGCGCTCGCGGTTCAACTCGCGCAGCAGGTCGATGATCTGTGCCTGCACGGTCACGTCGAGCGCGGTGGTCGGCTCGTCGGCGATCAGGATTTCCGGCTCGGACAGCAGCGCCATCGCGATCATCACGCGCTGGCGCATGCCGCCCGAGAACTCGTGCGGATACATGCGGATGCGGCGCGCCGCATCGGGAATGCGCACCGACTCGAGCGCCTCGATCGCGCGCTTCGTGGCTTCCTTGCGCGACAGCTTGCGATGCAGCTGCAGCGTCTCGGTCATCTGCCGCTCGATCGTCAGGAACGGATTGAGCGACGTCATCGGATCCTGGAAGATCATCGCGATCCGGTCGCCACGCACCTTGTTCAGCGCACGCGAATCCATCTCGAGCAGGTTGTCGCCGCGATAGCGCGCGGCGCCGGTCGTCGAGCCGTTGCCGGCCAGCAGGCCGAGCATCGCCATCACGGTCTGGCTCTTGCCCGAGCCCGATTCGCCGACGATGCCAAGCGTCTTGCCGGCTTCGAGCGAGAACGACACGCCGCTCACGGCGTCGACCGGCGGCGCGTCCTTGCGCGTGAAGCGCACGCCGAGGTTGTCTACTTCAAGTAGTGCGGCCATCGTTAGCGATCCTTCGGGTCGAGCGCGTCACGCAGGCCATCGCCGACGAAGTTCACGCAGTAAAGCGTCACGCACAGCATGACGGCCGGGGCCAGCAGCAGCCACGGCATCGATTCCAGTTTCTGCGCGCCGTCCTGGATCAGCACGCCCCAGCTCGTCATCGGTTCCTGCACGCCGAGGCCGAGGAACGACAGCACCGATTCGGTCAGCACGATGCCCGGCACCGAGACCGTCGCGTACACGACGACCACGCCCAGCAGGTTCGGCACGATGTGGCGCAGCACGATCGACGCCGGCGACACGCCGATCGCACGTGCCGCATCGACGAACTCGCGGCTGCGCAGCGACAGCGTCTGGCCGCGCACGACACGCGCCATGTCGATCCACGAGAACGCGCTGATGGTCAGCACGACCAGCATGAACGAGCGGCCGAACAGGGTCATCATCAGGATCGCGATCAGCAGGTACGGGATCGCGTACATCATGTCGACGATGCGCATCATCACGGAGTCGACGCGGCCGCCCGCGAAGCCCGCGGTCGCACCCCACGCGACGCCGAACAGGCCCGACACGAGCGTGCCGAGCAGGCCGACCTCGATCGACACGCGGCCGCCGATCAGCGTACGCACCAGCAGGTCGCGGCCAAGTTCGTCGGTGCCGAACCAGTGCTGGTTCGCCCAGGTGGGCGGCAGGCTGATCGAGCCCCAGTCGCTCGCGGCGGGATCGGCCGCGAGCAGCCACGGGCCGACGAAACACATGAGCGTGACCAGCACGAGCAGCACGAGGCTGAACACGGCCGCACGGTTGTGAAGGAAGCGCGCCATCGCAAGCGCGAGCGGCGAGCGCGAACGCGGCGGCGAGTCGGTCTGCACGGGCAGGCCGACGACAGGAGTAGTCGGAGTCATCGCTGTGCCTCGCTCAATAACGGATGCGCGGATCGAGCCACGCGTACGCGAGATCGACCAGCAGGTTGAACAGCACCGCGCAGACGGTCGTCAGGACGACGAGGCCGAGCACCAGCGTGTAGTCGCGGTTGATTGCACCGTTCACGACGAGCTGCCCGAGCCCCGGCAGCGCGAACACCGATTCGGTGACGACGGCCGCCGTGATCGACGAGATGCAGACCGTGCCGAACAGCGACACGACCGGCATCAGCGCGGGCTTCAGCGCGTGGCGCAGCACGATCGTCGAGCCCGGCAGGCCCTTCGCGCGCGCGGTGCGAATGTAGTTGCTCGACAGCGTCTCGATCATCGAGCCGCGCATCACGCGTGCGAGCAGCGACATGTTGATGAAGGTCAGCAGCACGATCGGCAGCAGCCGGTACTGCCAGCCGCCGTCGCCCCAGCCGCCAGCGGGCAGCCAGCCGTTGCCGGACGACGTCTTCAGCAGGATCGCGAAGATCCACACGAGCACGGGGCCGAGCACGAACGGCGGGATCACGTTGCCGAAGTTGCCGATCAGCATCACGAAGCGGTCGATGAAGCTGTCGCGGCGCACGGCCGCGACGGTGCCGAGCAGCACGCCGCACCCGATCGAGATCGGGATCGACACGCCGCCCACGCCGAGGCTCACGGGCAGCGCCTTCTTCACGAGATCGTTCACCGACCAGTCGACGTAGCGGAACGACGGGCCGAGATCACCGTGCAGCAGTGCGTTCAGGTACAGCAGGTACTGCTTCCACAGCGGCTCGTCGAGGTGATACTTCGCGTTCAGGTTCGCGAGCGTGGCCGCGGACAGCTGCTTCTCCGTATCGAACGGGCCGCCGGGCGTGAAATGCAGGAGCAGGTAGCAGACGGTGACGACCGCGAGGATCGTCGGCACCGCCCACAACGTGCGCCTCAGTGCGTAGGCCAGCATGATCGCTCCGCTCAGTGCTTGATCAGGTACATGTCCTGCGAAGCACGCATGTCGATCACGTTCTTCAGCGAGTAGCCGCCCACGTAGGGCTTCACGAGACGGTCTGCCGAGTACTGGAACAGCGGCACCATCGGCGTGTCGTTCATCGCCGCGTCGTGCGCCTGCGTGAGCAGCGCGGTGCGCGCCTTGTCGTCGAGCTTCTGGTTGCCGTCCTCGACGTACGTATCGACCTGCTTGTTGCAGTAGCCGACGGTGTTCTGCGAGCTGCCGCAGCGGATCAGGTCGAAGAAGGTCATCGCGTCGTTGTAGTCGGCGAACCAGCCGTCGCGCGCGATCTGCACCTTGCCGTCATGCCGCTCCTTCATCAGCACCTTGAACTCGACGTTCTCGAGCTTCGTGTTGATGCCGAGCTTCGTGCGCCATTCCGACGCGGTAAACAGCGCGACCTTCTTGTGCAGGTCGTTGGTGTTGTACGTCAGCGTGAACGACAGCGGCTTCGCGTCCGAGTAGCCGGCCTGCTTCAGCAGGCCCTTCGCGGCCTCGATGCGCTTGGCCATCGGCCACGACGCCCATTCCGGCGTGAACGGCTGCACGCCCTTTGTGCCGTTCGGCATCAGGCCGTACATCGGCTTCTCGCCGGCCTGCGTGAGCTTCGACGTCAGCACTTCGCGATCGATCACCATCGACAGCGCCTGGCGCACGCGCTTGTCCTTCAGTGCCGCATCGCTGTTGTTCAGGTAGTAGTAGTAGGTCGCGAGCTGCAGGCCCGGGCGCAGTTCGCCGCCGAACTGCTTGCTGACCTGCTGGAAGATGCCCGACGGAATCGAGTAGCTGTAGTCGATCTGGCCGGCCTGGTACATGCGCATCGCGGTTTCGTCGCTTTCGATCGGCAGGAACGTGACCTTGTTGATCACGACCTTCGACGCGTTCCAGTACTTCGCGTCCTTCGTCACGACGATGCGGTTGTTCGGCTGCCAGTCGACCAGCTGGTATGCACCGTTGCTGACGATGTTGCCCGGGCGCGTCCACGCGTCGCCGAATTTCGCGACGACATCCTTGTTCACCGGCACGAGCGGCGCCATCGCGGTCAGCTCAGGGAAGAACGCGACGGGCGCGTCGGTCGTCACCTCGAGCGTGTACGGATCGACGGCGCGCACGCCGAGCGTCGACGGCGCGGCCTTGCCCGCGATGATGTCCTTCGAGTTCTTCACGAACTCGACGAGGATCGTGTATTTCGAGCCCGTCTTCGGATCGACGAGGCGCTGCCACGAATAGACGAAATCGGCGGCCGTCACCGGCTGGCCGTTGCTCCACTTCGCGTCACGGCGAAGCTTGAAGATCCACGTCGTCGGCGTCTTGTGTTCCCACGACAGCGCGACACCCGGCACGACCTGGCCGCCTGCATCGATGCGGGCCAGCCCTTCGAACAGGTCGAGGCCGATCGTGTTGCCGGTCCACGACTCGATGTGCGCGGGGTCGAGCGACTCGACTTCGGCGGGCACCTGGCGCGTCAGGTCCTGTTGAGGAGCGAGCGCGACGTTCGACGGAACGGTAACGGCGTGGGCGGCAGGCGTCAGGGCGAGCGCGGCCAGCACGGCCGACATGGCATGCAAGGATTTCATCGTGGCAGTCTTGAGAAGGGTTGTTCGGTGAGCGTCGCGCGGCGAATGCCGCGGCTTACGCGTGAGACGCTGACGGGTGCAGCGATTGAGGAGGCCCGTGATTCTCGTATTGCATTTTAGTATTCCTTACGTTTCTTTCGACAGGCATTCCGTCTTGGAAACGAAGGAATACCTGTGCGTTAGAACAGCCTCGGCGTACCGACCCAGACCACCACCGACTCGATCTTCGCGGTGTTGACCCAGCTGTGCGGGACCGTCGACTGATAGTGCGAACTGTCACCGGCCTGCAGGACGAACGTCTTGCCTTCCAGCGTCAGCGACACTTCCCCTTCAATCACATACAGGAACTCCTCTCCTGCATGTGTCGTCACCTCCGACCGCTTCTGCCCCGGCGGCATCCTCACGAGGATCGCCTCCAGCTGGCGTCCTTCGGACACGTTCGTCAGCCTCGCGAACAGGTTCGCCGAATCGGCAAACCCGAAGAAGCGCAGCTGCTCGCCTCGGCAAACCGAGCGTTCCTCGCTCGGCGTATCCACGAAGTACTGCACCGTCACACCGAGCGCGTGCGCGATACCGGCCAACGATGTCAGCGACGGCGACGCGAGCCCGCGTTCGACTTGAGACAGAAACGGCTTCGAAATCCCCGCGGCGGTAGCGGTGTCGTCGAGCGTGCGCTTGAGTCGTTGGCGCAACGCGCGAATCTTGCTGCCCAGTGCGGCGGTAGCGTTTGCAGACCGCGAGTTTTCAGTGGGGGGAACCATAGCAGGCCGAAAAGTGATCGTCAAAAAATGTTTGATGGAAAATAACTAAGTTAGAACGATATAGCTTAGTCTTCGGGTTCGCACACGTCTTCGGTGTTGAGCCCGGTGCACTAAACGGGACACGAAGCGAGCGAAACGACGCGCTATCTTGCCAGACTCGCCGGCTTCACAGGCAAGCTGCAAGCGGCTCTCCGGGAATCTTCGGAGGGACGGCTCGAAAGTTTACAAATAGATGATGAGACGAATGTTCCTGAAAGCTACTGCCACATTGGGAGTTTCCCTAGGTGGCAGATACCTGACGCACCGGACCGGCAGCCGCTACCACGCGCGCGCCGGTCGGGGCCCCTCCCCGCCACACCAGGCGGAGTCAGACCCCGGCCCGGGCTAACCGCCCGACTGTTCCACCGCCAGCACGAAGCCTACCCGGCCCATTGTGCACCGGCGCCAGTTCGACCCCAAGACGACGCGCGATCCGTGCCGTCCGTTTCAAACGAGATTGATGATGCAACCACCTGTTTCACAAACCCGATCGTTTACGACGGTCTTCCTCATCGAAATGTGGGAGCGCTTCGGCTACTACGGCATGGCCGCGCTCCTGGTCCTCTTCATGGTCGACCGGCTCGGTTTCACCGACAGCCATGCGAACCTGACCTGGGGTGCGTTCACCGCACTCGTCTATGCCGCGCCGTCGATCGGCGGCTGGATCGGCGACAAGGTGCTCGGCGCCCGCCGCACGATGATCATCGGCGCGTCCGTGCTGTGCGCCGGCTACCTGATGCTGTCGGTACCGAACGATCAGCTGACGTACATGTATGCGTCGCTCGGCGTGATCGTCGTCGGCAACGGCCTGTTCAAGGCCAACGCAGCGAACCTCGTGCGCCGCATCTATGAAGGCGACGACGCGCGCATCGACAGCGCGTTCACGATCTACTACATGGCGGTCAACATCGGCTCGACGGTGTCGATGCTCGCGACGCCGTGGATCAAGGATCACTGGGGCTGGCACACCGCGTTCGCGGTCTGCTGCGGCGGCATGCTGCTCGCGATCCTCAACTTCATGCTGATGCATCGCACGCTCGCGCACGTCGGCTCGCTGCCGGACGACCAGCCGATCCGCTGGAAGCGCCTCGGCGCAGTCGCGCTGGGCGGTGTCGGGCTCGCGCTGATCACGCTGTACGTGCTGCAGCACAAGCAGCTCGCCGTCGCCAGCGTGTGGACCGCAGCGTTCGCGATCCTCGCGATCTTCGCGTACATGATCGCGAAGTCGGAGCGCTCGGAGCGCGCAGGCCTGATCGCGGCACTCGTGCTGATCGGCCAGGTGATCCTGTTCTTCATCTTCTACGTGCAGATGTCGACGTCGCTGACGCTGTTCGCGCTGCGCAACGTCGATCCGCGCTTCATGCTGTTCGGCACGACGCTGTTCACGTGGAGCGCCGCGCAGTTCCAGGCGCTGAACCCGATCTGGATCATGCTGCTGAGCCCCGTGCTCGTGTGGGTCTACAACTCCGTCGCGAAGGGCGGCCGTGACCTGCCGGTCGCCGCGAAGTATGCGCTCGGCTTCGGCGCGGTGGCCGCGGGCTACCTGGTGTTCACGATCAGCGGCCGCTACGCGGTCGACGGCCGTGTGTCGTCGTGGTTCATGGTGTGGGGCTACGGCCTTTACTCGCTCGGCGAACTGCTGGTGAGCGGCCTCGGCCTCGCGATGATCGCCCGCTACGTGCCGGCGCGCATGAGCGGCTTCATGATGGGTGCGTACTTCGTCGCGACGGGCGTGTCACAGTATCTGGGCAGCGTCGTCGCGAACTTCGCGCAGATGCCGTCGCACGAACTGCCGGCCACCGAATCGCTGCCGCTGTACCTGTCGCTGTTCGAGAAGCTCGGCTGGCTCGCCGCGATCGGCATGCTGCTCGCGCTGCTGCTGCTGCCGCTGATGAACCGCCTGTCGCGCCAGCACCAGCGTTGTGCGGAAGAGCGCCGCGAAGAAGCGCTGCAGGCGCAGGGCGTCGCCACCGCGCAGTAAGTAAAATCCCTCGGCGTGCGGCCTGCACGCCACATTCTCCCGCCGGTTGCGCGATTGCGTCCTACACTGGTTGCAAGCAGTGCATCCGCCGAGATGCGCACTGGCGGGAGAAGACCATGAAAAGCAAGACCACGAGGCTTCTGAGAATCCTCTCGGACATCCGGCACGCACAGCGATGCACTGCGCTGCGCGCCGCCCGGGCGGCAGCCGAAGCCGACGCGGTACTCGCGGAGCGCGACGATCCGGCGCCCGACGAACGCGACGACGCCGAATCCGACGACGCAACCGCCGTTCCCCGCTCCCGTATCAGCTCACCTCATTAAGGCCGCGCGGCACACCCCGTGCCGCACGCGCCGCCTCCCGCACCGCTCACGCGGTCGCGCTGCGCCATCGCGCGATCCACGTTCCCGAACCGGCCACGGCCATCATCAGCCCGAGCGCGCACGCGTCGGCCACGAGGCCCACGCCGACATGCCGCAGATCGGCACTCCGCACGACCGGATGCAATAACGAATCGATGACGAGCGAGATCGCCGCGCCCGCGACGAAACAGATCAGCCCGCGCTGGCCCACGGCCACGACGGGCCGCACGCCCTGCGCGATCCGCGCGATCCAGCCGAAGCGCACGCAATCGGCCATCAGCCACGCGATGGCCGCGAAGCTCACGACGCGCGGCAGCGCGAGATCGCGCTTGAACACGCCTTCCGGCAGCGGCAGCCCCGAGAACAGCTTGTAGCTCGCACAGCCGAGCACGACCGCGCACGCGAGCCCGGTCGCCGCGGCCCCCCAGCGCCCGAGCGCGATGCGCCGGTAGAACGGCTGGCAGCGCGCGAGCACGCCGGCGACGAACATCAGTTGCCACGCGAACGGATTGAAACTCCAGCGGAATCCGTCGGTATCCAGCAACTCGGGGCCGAGCCAGCCCGCCGCGAGCCACGACGCGATGCCGAGCGCGACGAGCAGCCACGGATGGCGACGCGCGAACGGCACGAGCACCGGCGACGCCAGCGCGAACAGCACATACATCGGCAGCACCGACGCGAGATAGGGCTGGCGCTGGAACGTCAGCAGCTCGGCTGCGCCCGTGAGCGGCGACGCGAGCATCACGCTGACGTCGTCGAGCGCGAGGTTCGGCGCATCGATCCCGTAGTGGTCGAGCACGGCCGACACGACGAGCATCAGCGTCGAGGTCGCGAGAAACGCGCGGTAGATCTGCATCGCGCGGCGCACGAACCGCTTTTGCGCGGCGCGCGCGCCCTGTCGTTCGGCGATCGCGCCATAGGCGCTCGCGGTCGCGAAGCCGCCGAGAAAGACGAAGACCTCGGCCGCGTCGCACAGCGCGAACGCGTGCAGCGTGACGCGCGACAGCACGCTTGCGCCGATGTGATCGACGACGATCATCAACAGCACGATGCCGCGGAAGAAATCGACTTCGATCAGGCGGCCGCTGCGCGACGGTGGAAACGTGGCGGAAGGCGGCGGGCTCAACGACATGAGCACACCTGCACGACGGCGGTGCAGCACGCACCGGGGACTGGATCGGGGAGAAGAAGGCGAGCGTGATCAGCGGCGATACGCGTATGCCCGCATCGCGCCAACCCGGCCGGCCAGGCACGGGGATGACCGTTCATTGAAAGGCTGCATACGTAGGGAAGTCGGTGAGGCCAGTCTAATGGCCGATCCGGGGAGACCCTAAGTAACAAAGTGCAACCGAATCTTCTGTTCGATTACACGCGCGAGCCTTGTGGTTCAAAGCAGGCAGCGTCGCCAGACTCACGTCAGCGCGACGCCAGTTTGCAGTCAGCATCGATGCGTTCGACCGCTGCCGTGCAGATGTTTTTCGATACACGACGCGGCACGCTGCATGCAGCCGCCGCATCGCGATCGACGCTTATCCGCGCGCAGGCAGGCTCCGCATCAGCATGGCGCTGTGCCATGCGGTCAGCGCAACGGCGACCCAGATCGGCCCGTACGTCGCGAGCTTCGCAATGCTCAGCGTCTCGCCGAGCAGCAGCAGCGACACCGCGACGAGCAGCACCGGCTCGACGTAGCCGAGAATCCCGAACAGCGCCATCGGCAGCATCCGGCTCGCCTTCAGGTAGCTCGCGAGCGCGAGCGTGCTGAGCACGCCGAGCCCCGGCAGCAGCACGGCCCACAGCACCGGGTGGTCGGCCACGCGCGTCGTGCTCGTCACGACCATCGCGAACGCGATCGGGCATAGCAGCGCGATCTCGACCGCGAACGCGGCGAGCGAATCGGCGTTGATCCGCCGGCGCAGCACGAAATACGGCGGATAGCCGAGCGCGACGACGAGCGTCGGCCACGCGAACGCGCGCGTCGCCCACACTTCGTGCGCGACGCCGAGCGCGGCGCACGCGACCGCCGCCCATTGCAGCGGATCGAGCCGTTCGTGATAGTAGAAGCGGCCGACGAGCACCATCGTCAGCGGCAGCAGGAAATAGCCGAGCGACACTTCGAGCATGCGGCCGTGCAGCGGCGCCCACAGGAACAGCCACAACTGCACGCCGAGCAGCGCGGCGCTCACGGGCAGCGCAATCAGCAGACGCCAGTCGCGCACGCTGCGTCGAACGAGATCGACGAGTGCGGGCAAACGGCCGCGCAGCGCGATCAGCGCGAGCGCGCCCGGTGCGGTCCACAACACGCGCCACGCGAAGATGTCGAGCCCCGTGAGCGGCGCCAGCAGTTTCGCGTAGGCGGACATCAGCGCGAACAGCGTCGACGCCGCCACCGACAACATGAGGCCGCGCCCGGCCTCCGGATACCCCGTCATGATCGTTCCGTGCCTCTTACTGCTGCTGGAAACGCTCGAAGCGCTTCTCGGTCTGGCGTTCCTCGAACGTCACCTCGGTCACGTGCGCGGCCGGCGGGCCGTGACGCAGCCACGCGAGCATCCGGTCGATCTGCGCGCCGGGGCCCTGGATCATCGCCTCGACGGTGCCGTCCTCGAGATTCGCGACCCAGCCGCGCAGCTTCAGCGCATGCGCCTCGCGCACCGTCGCATGACGGAAGCCGACGCCCTGCACGACGCCGCGCACCCGCACGTAGTAGGTCTCGATCCGTTCGTCCAGTTCATTGCGGCTCATCGCGTCGCCCTCCCGTTGCATTCAAGCCCGGCATTGTAGTCGCGTCGGCCGCTTCGCACACGGGCCGGAGCCGGTTCGCACCCGTCACGGCCTGGCGTCGCCGCGCGCGCCGACCACGTACAATCTCGCCGATGCTCAACCGCCGCGCCGCCCGCGCGCGGCCCTGAAGGAAACGCATGACTGATACCTCCCGCGATCTCGTTCTCGTCACCGGCGCATCCGGTTTCGTCGGCTCGGCCGTCGCGCGCATTGCGCAGCAGAAAGGCTATGCGGTACGCGTGCTCGTGCGTCCGACCAGCCCGCGCACGAACGTGGCGGATCTCGACGCCGAGATCGTCACCGGCGACATGCGCGACGAGGCGTCGATGCGCGCCGCGCTGCGCGGCGTGCGCTACCTGCTGCACGTGGCAGCCGACTACCGGCTGTGGGCCCCCGATCCCGACGAGATCGAGCGTGCGAACCTCGAGGGCGCGGTCGCGACGATGCGCGCGGCGCGTGCGGAAGGCGTCGAGCGGATCGTCTACACGAGCAGCGTCGCGACGCTGAAGGTGACGAGCGCCGGCGATCCGTCCGACGAAAACCGGCCGCTCACGGCAGAGCAGGCGATCGGGGTCTACAAGCGCAGCAAGGTGCTCGCGGAACGCGCGGTCGAGCGGATGATCGCCGACGAGGGGCTGCCGGCCGTGATCGTCAATCCGTCGACGCCGATCGGCCCGCGCGACGTGAAGCCGACGCCGACCGGCCGCATCATCGTCGAGGCCGCGCTCGGCAAGATTCCCGCATTCGTCGACACGGGGCTGAACCTCGTGCACGTCGACGACGTCGCGCACGGCCACTTCCTCGCGCTCGAGCGCGGCCGGATCGGCGAGCGCTACATCCTCGGCGGCGAAAACCTGCCGCTGCAGCAGATGCTCGCGGACATCGCGCAGATGACGGGCCGCAAGGCGCCGACGATCGCGCTGCCGCGCTGGCCGCTCTACCCGCTCGCGGTCGGTGCGGAAGCGGTCGCGAAGTTCACGAAGAAGGAGCCGTTCGTCACCGTGGACGGGCTGCGGATGTCGAAGAACAAGATGTATTTCACGTCCGCGAAAGCCGAGCGCGAGCTCGGCTACCGTGCCCGTCCGTACCGCGAAGGGCTGCGCGATGCGCTCGACTGGTTCGGCTCCGCGGGCTACCTGAAGTAACACAAAGCGGCGTGCCTCACGCCGCTTTGCGCACTTTGTTACACGTCCCGCGCGGCCCGGTACCGGCGCAGCGGTTAAAATCGCGGGTCTTACGCAGAGAAGACACGCATGAACCTGAACGATCAGATCGCTTCGCTCACCATGGGCGTCGATCAGCTCCTCCACGATCACCACGCCGCGCAGCAGGCGGCCCGCAGCGCGGAAGCCTTCGCGCGCGCCGCAGCAACGGAAGCCCAGGCCGCGGCAGAGCGTCACGCCGCCGCGGAAACCGAAGCGCAGGCCGCCGCGCAACGCCACACGGCTGCGGCCGCCGATGCCGAGGCTGCGCAGCAGCGCCACGCCAGCGCGACCGCCGCCGCGGAAGCCGCCGCCCAGCGTCATACCGATGCGACCGCGCAAGCCGAAGCCGCCTCGCAGCGCCATGCGGAAGCCACCGCGCTGACCGAAGCGCTCGCGCAGCGTCACGCGGATGCCGAAGCGGCGTCGCAGCGCCACGCGGCAGCGATCGCCGAAGCCGAGGCCGCTGCGCAGCGTCATCACGCGGCAGCCACCGAAGCCGATGCGGCCGCGCAACGCCACACGGCCGCGACCGTCGAAGCCGAGGCCGCTGCGAAGCGTCACGCGGAAGCGACCGCCGAAGCCGAAGCGGCCACGCAGCGTCACGCGGCAGCAATCGCCGAAGCCGAAGCCGCCGCGCAGCGCCACACGGCTGTGATCGCGGAAGCCGAAGCACTCGCGCAGCAGCACACGCAGGCGATCGCGGAAACGCAGGCCGCCGCGCAGCGTCATGCCGACGCGACCGCCGAGGCCGAAGCCGTCACGCAACGCCATACTGAAGCGATCGCGCAGGCCGAGGCGGCCGCGCAACGCCACGCCGATGCCGCCGCGCAGGCCGAGGCCGTCACGCAGCGCCACTCCGAAGCGATCGCACAAGCCGAAGCGGCTGCGCAGCACCACGCGAAGGCCATCGCCGATGCCGAGGCGCTGGTCGAGGCCGTCGTCAAGGAAGCCGCGACCAACGCGGTTGCAGCGCCGGCGGTTGCAGCCCCGGCGGTCGCAGCCCCGGCAATTGCAGCCGAAGTCGTCAAACCTGCGCCGGCCGATACGCCGGCAGCGGAACCAGCCGTGATCGCACCCGCGCCGGCTGCGGCCGAAACGGTGGATTCAACGGCCGATGCCGAAACGGCCATCGTCGCGACGGCGCAAGCCGAAACGCCGGTTGAAGGCGAAGTCGAAACCGACGCCATCACCCCGGCCCCGGCCGACAAATCGACGCTGCACGTGTCGCGCCCGACGCAGAACGAACTCACGCTGACCATCAACGGCGAATCGATCACGCTGCATCCGGAGCAACTGGGCCAGCTGATCGAGGAACTCGCGCACGTGCGCGCGTCGATGCAGCCGGAGCCGCCGCCCGGCATCCCGGCCGGCTGGCGCTTCGTGACGACGAAGAACCCGATGATGGCCGTGCAGAAGCAGACGAACGGCGACCGCCTGCTGGTGGCCCGCCACACGGGCTACGGCTGGGTGCCGTTCACGTTCTCGCCGGACGTCGTGGTCCAGATGTACATGATGCTGACCCAGCGCTAAGCGCCGGCAGGCAGCACCGCCGAAAACGAAACAGCCCGACCGGTTTCCACCGATCGGGCTGTTTGCTTTCCGGCTGCCGGGAGGCGCGCCTCCCGGGCAATACTCAGCGATCCACCGGCGCCTGCACGCGCGCCTTCCACTGGCCGCCCTTGCCGCGCCAGTAGCGCCACGCGGACGCGAACGTCGCGCCGACGTAGAACAGCGCGACGAGCGGCAGCGCAGGCGCCCACAGCGGCGAGCGCCGGTAGTAGCGCAGCATCGGCGCATACGCGGCGCACATCGACGCCCACGCGAGCCACGCCGGCCATGCGCGCGCGCCGTACGCGAGCGCCGCGGCAGGCGGCACGAGATAGATGATCGTCATCCCGAGCAGCGTGCCCGCCAGCAGCAGCGGCGAATAGTGCAGCTGCGTGAACGCGGTGCGCGCGATCATGTTCCAGATGTCGCGCCAGCTGTCGTACGGGCGCAGCGACACGCTGCGGTCGGCCAGGTCGAGCCGGATCGGATGGCGGCCTTCGCCGCGATGCTTGATCTGCGCGGCGAGGCTGCAGTCGTCGATCAGCGCGCCTCGGATCGACTCGATGCCGCCCGCTTCCTCGAGCGCGGTGCGCTTGACGAGCATGCAGCCGCCCGCGGCGCCGGCCGTCCGGTTGCGCGGATTGTTGATCCACGAGAACGGGTAGAGCTTCGCGAAGAAGAACACGAACGCCGGGATCAGCGCCTTTTCCCACAACGAATCGCAGCGCAGCCGCACCATCAGCGACACGAGATCGCGGTTCTCGGCCTGCGCGCGCGTGACGAGCTGCGCGACGGCGTCGGGCGGATGGCCGATGTCGGCATCCGTCAGCAGCAGGTAGTCGGCCGGCAGGCCGAGCGTCTGCACCGCGGCGATCCCCTGCGACTGCGCCCACACCTTGCCCGACCAGCCGGCCGGCAGCGGCTTCGCGGCCAGCACCGTCAGCCGGTCGGCGCGGTTGATCGCGAGCGCGGC